>NZ_JASLIX010000094.1:0-4302 GCF_030152715.1 Paenalcaligenes sp. | reverse complement strand
CAGAAATCCCCCAAGAGCAACTAACCGCTCAAGGCATTTCTCCTACCTATGGCCCGGCTGTGGCGCAAGCCCCACAAAATCCGCATAGTAGTGTCGTTTTTGATAATTTCCGAAATGCGATTTCTTCTTATGAGCCTATTTATTTTATTGTTGGCTCTAAACCTGAAACAAACGCGCGTTTCCAAATTAGCTTTAAATATCGTCTCTTTAATCCTGAAGATGAAAAAAAATCAGGTTTTCATAACCATTTATATCTGGCTTACACACAGCGTTCATTGTGGGATTTAAGTTCCGATTCCATGCCTTTTATCGATACTACGTATAACCCCAGTGTCTTTTGGTATAAAGAAAAACTTTGGCAAAATAATAATTCGCCTTTTTATTTGGGTTTAAATGCAGGGGCGGAACATGAGTCTAATGGTAAAAGCGGCGACGACTCCCGCTCTATTAATGATTTCTACATTCAGCCCGAGTTCAATTACCTATTTGATGGGGGCAGTACGCTGACTTTTATGCCTCGCGTAAAGAAATACTTTGGCGTCAGCAGCGATAACCCAGACTACCGTGACTATATGGGCAATGTGGAATGGAAACTACGCTGGCAACAAGATTACGGTCTTGCTTTAACTGGTACCTATCAACGTGGTAAGCACAACCGTAAAACCACCCAGGTGGATGCTTCTTGGCCTTTAAAGCGTACCCCACTTAATATGAATGGTTATCTCTACGCTCAATACTACAAGGGCTACGGCGAAACACTTTTACACTACAACCAACGCAGCCAATCACAAGTTCGCTTTGGGATTGCTATCATTCCATAGTCTTTCCCCCTCTAAAACAGGGGGGAGACAGATAAAAAAACATTTTTTCACAAAAGGCTTGCTTTTTTATTTTAAGTCATGCTATAGTTAAGTCTTTCGGGGCGTAGCGCAGCCTGGTAGCGCATCTGGTTTGGGACCAGAGGGTCGCGAGTTCGAATCCCGCCGCCCCGACCACATTACTAAAAAAGGTTTATGCTTTGGCATAAACCTTTTTTTTCATCTGTCATCGCATTACAATGTGACTATGCTCACACTTTATCGATTTAGTCAGCGCCTTGCTCGCACGGAGTTATTCGTAGCGGGCTCTTTTATGGCTTTTATTTTTTTGTTATTGATAATCAATATCATTACTCGTCTCAATAACATTCCTATTTATTGGATTGACGAGGCGGCTGTCACCGCTATGGTCTGGATGGCACTACTGGCAGCGGCTGCAGGTATCCACTACCGCACTACTATTGCCATGACCCTTTTAAAAGATCGCTTAAGCCAATCGGCGCAATATCGTTTAGATCTGTGCGTGGATGCCTTGCTGATGCTTTTTTTTACGGTATTTTTGGCTTTACTGATCATGATTTTTGAGCCTTATCAGCTCATCGTCAAACACCGGTTAGATTGGGCTGCTTTTTCAAGCACAGAGTTTAATTTTATCTATGAGGAGCCCACCATGACCCTGGGGATAAAAAAATTTTGGACATGGTTAATCCTACCTATTTTTGCTGTTAGCGGCTTAATCCATAGTCTGGCTAACTGGTGTCATACCATGACTCTACTGCGTCAAGAGCATTCTCATGTTAGCAATTAGTTTTTTTACACTGTTACTGCTAAGCGTACCGGTGGCTTTTGTCTTAGCGATAACGGCGCTCTTATTTATTTATACGTCAGACAATACGGTGCTGCTCAGCTCCTACCCTCTGCAGTTTTTTGGGGGGCTAGAAAATTATGGCTTGCTGGCTTTACCACTTTTTATTTTGCTGGGCGAATGCATGCACGAGGGTGGGATAGCTCGCCGTCTCATGGCCGCTGCCGCCGCATGCATTGGTTCAGTTCGAGGTGGCTTAGCGTATATCAACCTGCTTGCCAATATGATGTTGGCTTCTATCTTGGGTTCTACCGTGGCCCAAGTCACGATTATGGCGCGCATTGCTGTTCCCCAGATGCAGCAAGCCGGATATCGTAAAGACACCGCTATTACCATCACTGCCCTTGGGGGCTTGTTGGCCCCTATTATGCCACCCTCGATGCTTTTTATTATCTATGGCGTCATCGCTCAAATTTCGATTGGGGATTTATTTTTAGCTGGCATTGTTCCTGGGTTACTACTAAGTCTTGCTTTTCTCGCTATTATTGGTGTTTTAGCAAAAAAGCATCAGTATCCATACACAGAGCGCCAAAATGGTAAGCAGCGCTGTAAAGCGCTTTTTCAAAGCCTACCGGCTGTAATGATACCTATTATCATTATTGGTTGTATTCTTGGTGGGATTGCTACACCAACCGAAGCCGCGGCCATTGCCTGCATTGCCTCCATACTGGTTGGCAAATATATCTATAAAGAACTGCATTTCACATTTATTGGTCCAGCATTAATCCGTGCCGCTCAAAACGCAGCAGTGGTGTTATTGCTCATCGCTGCCTCGCATGTATTTGGTTGGGTAATCACATTTGAAAACTTACCTGCCCAATTTGCCGATTGGATTCAGCACATCACCAATAGCCCACCCGTTTTTTTATTTTTGGTGGTGCTAGCTTTACTTGTCATGGGCATGGTGATGGATCCTATTCCTATTATTATTTTAGTTGTGCCTGTGCTATTACCGGTTGCTATGGATCACTATGGTATCAACCCATTTCATTTTGGCGTTGTACTGTGCTTAAGCTTAGTCCTAGGCTTATTAACCCCTCCGATTGGCTCGGCCCTCTTTGTGGCGTCTTCCTTATCAGGCATTAGAGCGGAGCGTATTGCGCGTTTAGCCTTGCCGTATCTATTTGCTGCTCTGGCTGTAATAGCCCTTTTAGTGCTTTTGCCAGCGCTTTCTTTGGTCTTTATCTCCTCGCCCTAACACAAAGGAAATCTCATGCGTAAAAAATGGTATGCCTTTTTTAGTTACTTATGCCTTAGTAGCTCGCTATTTGTTGGTTCAGCAGTCGCCGCGGAACTACGCTTAGGTCTAATTACTCCTCCTTCTCACCAATGGTCGATTTCTGCTCAGGAACTGGCACAAGAAGTCCAAGAAAAAACACAAGGCGAGCTACGCGTGCGGGTCTATCCATCGGGACAATTAGGTAATGAAGCCCAAATGCTACAGCAGCTACAAAGCGGGGCTTTAGATATGGCTTTTTTAGTGGCTGGCGAGATCGCCAATCGGCGCCCTAATTATGCCGCTCTCTTTGCTCCCTATTTGGTTGATACCCCACAACAAGTCAGTCAGTTATTACAAGGCGAAACCGCCACCGCTATGCTTCAAGAACTTAACAGTCTGGGTTTGGTGGGCTTAGGTTATGGTATGGCGGGAATGCGCCAAATTCTGATGCGTGCAGCGATTAACGATGGGACAGATCTAAAAGGCAAAAAAATCCGCACGATCCCCATTGAGCCTGAGCTCGATTTTTGGCGTAAAGTTGGCGCAGCGCCTACACCTATGCCACTACCTGCGCTATATGATGCCTTTGCTAATGGTCAAATCGATGGCATGCAAATCGACTTTGAGGGTGCATGGAATGTTAAATACATCGACCATGCTAAAACCGTTTTACACTCATCACACATGATGCTACCGATGGTTGCTGTGGCTTCAGCAAAAAAATGGCAGACCCTGAGCGAAACACAACAAAAACTCTTACAAGAAATCGTCGCCAAGCATTTAGAGCAAATTATCTTGGCCTATGAAAAAATTGATCAAGACTACTTAGACCAAATCCAAACCACAGGGGTTTCGATTCTTAAGGTGGATCGAGCATTTTTTGGTGAAAGTATAGAAAACTGGTATCAGGTGTGGCGTACCAAGTCCCCCACCCTTAAAGCGTTGGAGCAAGAAGCAGCACAAATTAAAGCCCAAACCCCCTAGTCCACCCAGACGATGTGGCTCGTGTGATGGTATTTCACAAAGCCCACAGCCGTAAGCGTTTTATGAGCTTGCAGCTGTGGGCTTTGGCTTTATTAAGGTGCAACGGTTGCCCCGCCTTGGCCGCTACGCTGCAACGC
Organism: Paenalcaligenes sp.; assembly: GCF_030152715.1. Taxonomy (NCBI): domain Bacteria; kingdom Pseudomonadati; phylum Pseudomonadota; class Betaproteobacteria; order Burkholderiales; family Alcaligenaceae; genus Paenalcaligenes; species Paenalcaligenes sp. The sequence goes on along the minus strand of NZ_JASLIX010000094.1, from coordinate 279 downwards.
TTCGGCTACAAATCCGTTAGCCTTCATTTCTTTAATAAAATCAGTCACATATTGCAAAGCCATATCACGCCCTTTAGGTAGCGCCATGGCTTGATGAATAGCCGTAAAATGGCCGTCTAAAATACGGTATCCTGTGTGCTCTGCCGCATATGCTTGTAACGTTTGACGCACTCCGGCTACCGCCTCCAGGCCCTGTTCTACAAACCCATGAATCGCTGCAGCCGAAGTGGAAAACTTAACGAGTTCGGCATGCTGTAAATGCCGAGATAAAAACAAATC
>NZ_JASLIX010000084.1:0-4052 GCF_030152715.1 Paenalcaligenes sp. | reverse complement strand
GCCCCGCCAAGTAATTTTGTTGAAATCAACAAGAACAAAGGCACCACAATGGTTCCAACCGGGTCGATATGACGCGTCGGATTTAGGCTAATTCGCCCTGCTTGCTCTGCCGTTGGATCACCAAAATACCGCGCTACATATCCATGCGCGGCTTCGTGTAAGGTAATACCAAATAAGACAGGGATAGCGTAGACCGCCAGTGTTTGAACAAAACTTTCCATAGATAAACTGTATACGGCTCTACGCCATGTTTATTGCATTAAGTTGTTGGGGTCTATTCTAAACCTAATTTTTTCGGATCGCCTAAGCCCACACGCAATACTTCGGGCTGGCCGCTACTTAAGTCAATCACTGTTGTTGAGTCTGCAGGACACGCTCCCCCATCAATGACCGCTGCAAGCTGGTGCTCATAACGCTCCAGAATGTCTTGCGCATCATTGAGTGCTTGCTCTTCGCCCTCTGGAATCAAAGTGGTAGACAACAAAGGGGCCCCCACCTGATCGATTAAGTCGAGCAGCACCCGATTTTGAGGTACGCGGATCCCGATGGTCTTACGCGAGGGATGTGACACACGACGAGGTACCTCTTTGGTCGCCTCAAGAATAAAAGTCCATGGGCCTGGGGTCGCTAATTTTAATAAACGGTACTGGCTATTATCTACGCGCGCAAACGTGCTGATTTCCGCTAAGTCTCGACAAACCAGTGTTAAATGATGACGCTCATCAAGCCCCCGCAGCCGGCGTAAGCTTTCGGCGGCGGCCTTGTCATCTAAGCGTGCTACCACGGCATAACTCGAATCCGTAGGTACAGCTACCAAGCCACCTTTAGCCAATAAATCCGCGGCTTGTGCTAAAAGACGAGCCTGAGGATTTTGAGGATGCACTTCAAAATATTGAGCCATAAGCGATGTCCTTTATCTCTTCGGGAGCCCTACTATAATGGGTATGCTCCTTGGGTTAAACGTGTTCCTCTAGGGGTGATGCATAAGCTGCTCACCAAATAGTAGCTTAACAAAAACACAAGTGGTGCATTTTTTTATTTTTTATGTTATAGTTATATTTCTTTGCAAGGGGTACTACCCAACACTTGCAAATAATGGTGATCGTAGCTCAGTTGGTAGAGTCCCGGATTGTGATTCCGGTTGTCGCGGGTTCGAGCCCCGTCGATCACCCCAAGATTTTAAAGCCCGTATAATTATTTTATACGGGCTTTTTTGTTTTTTAGCCCAATACCCTTATAGTAGTCTTTGGTTTAACAAAAGGATACGATAGGATGACTGTGGCAAACACACCGGATTGGCAATTAGCCCCAGCGGGTTGGGATTGGTGCGCTCAAGACGAAAACGGGGATTGGTATTGGTACAGCGTCAAACCCGAACCCAGTCTAGGCGGTGGCGTCTGGCGCTCTAACTCTCGTCACCAGCAGTTTGCTTGCAGCGGTTCCCCCAACCCAAACTGGATTCACTCTCTTCAAACACGTCCTTTAGCCTCTGGCCCACGCGATGGTTAACTTGTCTCAACTTTTGCATGATTTCTGGCTAGAGTACTGGCCACATATAGCTCTTATTCTAAGTCTGGTGATCAGTATCCCCACCGCTATTCATGCGGCCATGAATAAAAAAGAAGTACGCGCCGCTATTGGGTGGGTGGGGATCATTCTTTTATCTCCTTTTGCTGGTTCTATCTTATATATCATTGCAGGCGTCAACCGTGTACGCCAAACGCAAATCAGCGAGCTGCGCGATAAGCAAATCAAAGAATACATTAACTATGATACGCCGGTGGTCACTAACCTGCGTCAACAGTTTGATGAACATCTAGAAGCCCTGCAAACACTAGGGAATCAAATCAGTTATTTTCAATTGCGCAGTGGCAATCACATCCAGCTGCTCCAAGGCGGTGATGAGGCTTACCCCGCCATGCTCGACGCTATCCACCAAGCCGAGCACTCTATTGCCCTGCAAAGCTACATTTTTGACAACGACCGTATCGGTCAGCAGTTTGTTGAGGCCTTAGTCAAAGCAAAACAACGTGGTGTCAGCGTACGCGTACTGATTGATGCCATTGGCGTACGCTATTCCCACCCCCCTGTTCATCGCTTACTGCGTAAACACGGCATTACTTGTGCCCTGTTTATGTCTATCCCTTTGCTGCCGCTCAGTTTTTTTAAACGCCCTTATGCGAACTTACGCAGTCACCGCAAGGTTCTCATCGTTGACGGACGTATTGCTTTTACGGGTGGTATGAATATACGTGAGGGTTTTTGCAGTGAGTTTACCAATAACAATCCAGCAAAAGACACCCATTTCAGTTTTCAAGGGCCTGTGGTACTGCAGCTGATGTCCACCTTTGCCCATGATTGGGAATTTACCACTAATGAAACCTTAAACTATGATTTTTGGTGTGCGTGTACTTGGGACACTCCCTTGCCACAGGTTCCCGCGCGTTGCGTACGCTCTGGGCCGGATCGATTTTTAGCCAGCACTCACTCGATGCTGCAAGGCGCCTTTGCTGTTGCCCAACGACACATACGCATTCAATCCCCCTACTTTTTACCCGATCAAGTACTGATGGGGGCACTCAATACCGCCGCTCGTCGTGGAGTACGCGTCGATATTGTCATCCCTAAAAAAAATAACTTGCAACTTGTCAGTCGCGCTATGCTAGCGCAAATTAACGAGGTGATTGAAGCGGGGTGCCACGTATGGATGGCAACAGGGTCTTTTAACCACTCTAAGCTGATCACTATCGATGGCCAATGGAGCTATGTGGGTTCATCTAATCTGGATCCACGTAGTTTACGGCTAAATTTTGAGCTAGATGTGGAAATTTATTGTCGTGATATCGCACAACAAATCGAGCAGGCGATTGATGAGGAGATCTACTCAGCTGAAGCGCTCAGCCTAGAAAAACTCGCTCAAATCCCTTTTAAGCAACGACTTATCAATCGTATTATTTGGTTAGCCAGCCCCTATCTCTAACCCTAGGGCTTCTACTTAGTTTGAGTTTATCTATACAAATAACGATACAATTTACCCCTCTATGTAGAAAATTTTGTAGTATATATACGATTCCTAAAACGAGAACAACGATTCCATGTCCGATCTTTTTTTAAAGCAGTGGAGCCAAGACTATTTAAGCCACCAACCTCCACGCACCAAATCACTGGTCATGACCTTATTTGGTGATGTCATCCGCCCACATGGCGGAGCCCTATGGCTAGGCAGTCTGATTCGATTGCTCGCTCCTTTTGGTATTAATGACCGCTTGGTTCGCACCAGTGTCTACCGCCTAGCAGAAGAAGGTTGGTTAAGTGCGCAGCGCGAGGGGCGCCGTAGCATGTATACCCTACGACCCCAGGCTTCTGTCCGCTTTCAAAAAGCTCACCAACGCATCTACACCCCTAACTATTTGGAGTGGGATGGCAAGTGGACGCAGTTGTTTTTTATTTCTGCTGACATTAGCACCAAACAACGCGCAGACTTACGCAAAGCCCTTTTATGGGAAGGCTTTGGGGCGTTATCCCCCTTTGCTTTTATTCATCCTAACCCTGATCTGAGTACACTGGATCAATTAATCGAGGACGCGCAATGCAGTCAGGCTGTGTACGTCACTCAGATCCAAGATACTGATTTATCTCATAGCCTACCTTTGTCCACGTTGATTAAAGACTGCTGGCAGCTTGAAGAAATTGTCGAGCGCTATCAACGCTTTATTGCTCATTTTAAGCCGGTGTTAGCGCATCTACAGCAAGCCCCCACCCTGGATGCAGAACAGGCTTTTGTGACACGCACCCTCTTAATTCATGAGTTTAGACGGGCTCAACTGCATGACCCACAGTTACCGCTGGCGCTCCTACCTAAAAACTGGATAGGCAAGCAAGCCTATGAGCTTTGTCAGCAACTCTACCGCTATTTAGCGCAGCCATCGCAGACGCATATCTTAGCAACCCTGCGCACCGAAGACCCCGATGCACCCGATGCGGCACCGTATTTTTATGAGCGATTTGGGGGATTAAAAATAGAAGAAATGACGAGCTGATACAACAAAAGA
>NZ_JASLIX010000021.1:0-26586 GCF_030152715.1 Paenalcaligenes sp. | reverse complement strand
CTTAATATCAGCAGGATTAAATCCGGCATTTTTTAAGCGTTGGTGACAGGCTTCCAGACCCTCTACGGAAAAAGCCACATGGCCATAGGCTGTGCCGTGCTCATAGGGGGTGGTTTGGTCTTTATTAAAGGTGAGTTCAAGCTCGGCTTCGCTTTGATCGTTTCCTAAATAAACTAAAGTAAAAGTAGGAAAATCTAAGCGGTGTTTTTCTTTGAAGTTAAACGCGGTGCTGTAAAACTGGATAGCTGGATCAAGAGCGCTAACGCGAACCATTGTATGAATCAATTTGGCCATGAGTTACTCCGTAAAATTCGTTGAATCATTCCGATGATTATGGCGTGGGTTGGGTAGGAGCGGGTAATACAGGGTTGCTACATGGCGGGTAACGGTAACTAACTCGACTGTAATGAGGAAATGAGGCAGCTTGTATCAATATCCGCAATACGTTGAGCAGCGGTTAGGGTCATGGCTACACGCATCTCTTTTTCTAACAAGGATAAGACGTGACTTACCCCTTTGCCTCCAGTTGTAGCTAAAGCATAAATATAAGCACGGCCAATCATTACGGCATCCGCACCCAGGGCAAGCATCCGCACAATATCTAGTCCATTGCGTACGCCGGAGTCCACCAAAATTTTGATATCGTTTTGAATGGCCTCTGCAATATAAGGCAGGGCTTTAGCGGTGGATAACACCCCATCTAACTGTCTACCACCATGGTTGGATACCACTATGCCATCGGCTCCAAAGCGAACGGCGTCTTTAGCGTCCTCGGGGTCGAGTATGCCTTTGATAATCATAGGGCCATCCCAGAATTCACGAATCCACTCCAGATCTTGCCAGGAAATAGAGGGGTCAAAGTTGGCACCTAGCCAGCCCATGTAGTCATCTAAAGCGATGGGTTGTCCCAGATAGCGCGAAATATTTCCTAAATCGTGAGGTCTGCCATGCAGCCCCACATCCCAAGCCCAGCGCGGGTGTAAGCAGGCTTGTAGGTAACGGCGCCATTTGGCATAAGGGCCGCTCATGCCGGAATGAGCGTCGCGATAGCGCGCACCCGGCACAGGCATATCGACCGTAAAGACAAGGGCAGAGCAGCCAGCGGCTTTGGCACGCTCTAACACATTTTTCATAAAGCCGCGGTCTTTAAGCACATAGAGCTGAAACCACATAGGGCGCGAAATGCGTGGGGTAACTTCTTCTATAGGGCAGACCGAAACACTGGACATGGTAAAAGGGATGCCAAATTGGTCGGCAGCCTGTGCTGCTTGGATTTCGCCTCGGCGTGCATACATACCTGTTAAGCCAACAGGAGCGAGAATAACGGGTATACGTAGCTGTTCGCCAAACAGCGTGGTGCTTGTGTCTAGGGTGGACATGTCTCGCAATACCCGCTGCTTTAACGCGACTTGTGCTAAATCTTCCACATTTTTTAATAGAGTGTGTTCAGCATAGGCCCCCCCGTCAAGATAGTGAAAAAGAAAAGGGGGTAAGCGTTTTTGAGCGGCACGACGGTAGTCAGTGGAGGCAGAAATAATCATAGTAAAGGACTGATATCAGAAAGCCGATGGATACGCTGTAAGCGAGCGTCATTTTCTTCAGAGGTGCGGATAGCAGCGCGAACAAAGTCTAAGTGTTGACTCATAAGGCGTTTGGCTTGATTGGCATCCCCATCAAAAATGGCTTGCATAACAGCTTGATGTTGGTTGGTTAAATGGAGCCGATTTTTTTCATCATCAAATCTAAACATGACTTGGCGGTTTTCTTTGACAGTCGAAAAAACCAAATCAAATAGCCCGCGCATAATTTGTAGCAGCACAAGATTATGAGAGGCTTCTGCAATCGCTAAATGAAATTGGGCATCAGCGCGTGCAGATTGAGCCGTATCACCATTTTGTTGGTGTTCGATCATGACATCAAAGCACGCTTGAATTTTTTGTTTGTCTTCGGGGGTGGCGCGTAGCGCAGCATACCAAGCCGTGCTGACCTCAAGGGCATGTCGAGCCTCGAGCACATCGTATCGATAGTGAGGGTCCTCGCTTAATAGGGTAGTGAGCGACCCAATGCTTTGGGTGGGCCAGGTCATAATTTCGGTTTGTACATACGTGCCGCCGCCCGGCTTAGTAATAAGCAACCCTTGGCTGTTGAGAGCTCGAATGGCCTCACGGACCGGGGAGCGTGAGACCTCAAATAGTTCTGCCAAATCTCGCTCAGAGGGCAGGCGATCCCCTACGGTTAATTGCCGCTCTTGGATCAATTGTTTGATTTGATCTGCTATTTTGTCAGAAACGCGAGTGAATGTATTTTGCATAACCTACGAATAAGCCAAGTGGTAGGACCAGTTTGGTCTAATTATAAAGATAAATGGAAATTAAAGGCGAATAAAGTCAGGGTTTTTGCGAATAAGCGAAATTTGGTACTACCGGTAATATGGGTAAGGATTTAAGCAGTGCCTATTATTCGCTCATTCTAAGAGGGCCTTGAGATGCTTTATACCTTATTAGCCTTAGCACCTATTTTAGTGGTGTTTGTATTAATGGTTGTTATGCGGCGCTCAGCAAAATTATCGATGGGGGTGGCGTATGTAGTAACCGCCCTATTAGCGATTTTTGTCTGGAACACCCAAAGTGCCGTAGTGGGGGCAGCAACAGTAAATGGTTTGATTACAGCCATTACCTTGTTGTTTATTGTGTTTGGTGCCGTATTGTTACTTAACACACTGAAAGTGAGTGGTGCTTTGGTGGCGATTCGTCAGGGCTTTATGGATGTCTCGCCGGACCGACGTGTGCAGGTCATTATTGTGGCCTGGTTGTTTGGTTCGCTGATCGAAGGCTCGTCTGGCTTTGGTACGCCGTCTGCAGTAGGAGCACCATTATTACTGGCCTTGGGCTTTCCTGCTATGGCAGCAGTCATGTCGGTGCTAGTCATTCAATCTACTCCGGTTTCTTTTGGGGCGGTGGGCACACCAATGCTAGTAGGGGTACGCTCAGGGATTGATAACAAAGCCGATGTCGCCGCATTAATCTCTCCGATGCAGCCCATGGAATATTTGCAGCAGATTGTAGAAAACGTGGCACTGATTCATGCACTCACTGGTGTAGCGATTCCATTGATTTTATGTGGTTTGTTAACCCGGTTTTTTGGAGCAAATCGCTCTTTTACCGAGGGCTTAAAAGCATGGAAATTTGCCTTATTCGCAGGCTTGGCGTTTACAGTGCCATATTATGTGATTGCGGTTGTGCTGGGGCCCGAGTTCCCTTCTATGTTAGGGGCGTTGGTGGGCTTGGTACTCACCGTTACAGCGGCTAAAAAAGGGTGGTTTTTACCTAAGGAAACCTTTGATTTCCCCCCTCGCGAGCAGTGGGAATCCGCTTGGCTAGGCACATTAAATATGGAGCAGGCACAAAGCACAAGTCATTTTTCTGTGATCCGTGCTTTTTCACCCTACGTGATCGTGGTGGCACTGTTGATTGTGACGCGTACTTTTCCAGCCGTTAAAGCCTTTTTAACTTCGCCTGCCGCCACATTAAAACTGACAAATATTTTTGGAACTTCTATTTCCAGCTCGGCACAGTTTTTCTACTCGCCCGGGTTTATTTTGATTTTAGTTTCCTTGGTGTGTATTGGTATTTTTGGGATGACTTTGCAGCAATATGGTCGTGGGGTTAAAGACTCTGTGGTCACGATGATTAGCGCTGCGCCAGCGTTGTTGTTAGCTGTGCCAATGGTTCAGGTTTTTATTAACTCAGCCGCAGCCGATGGGTCGTTAAATAGTATGCCGCTAATTTTGGCCCAAAGCGCGGCAGCGGTAGCCGGTCAAGCTTGGCCGAATTTTTCACCGTGGGTAGGGGCTTTAGGCGCTTTTATTGCTGGCTCCAATACCGTTAGTAATATGATGTTCTCGTATTTTCAGTTTTCCACTGCCCAGCAGATTGCTTTAAATATTGATCAGTCCGCTATTGTTGTTGCTTTGCAAGCAGTAGGTGGAGCGGCGGGCAATATGATTTGCGTGCATAACGTGGTGGCAGCTGGTGCGGTTGTTGGCATGATGAACCGCGAAGGGGAAATCGTACGTAAGACCTTATTGCCAATGGCTTTTTACGGGATTCAAGCCGGGTTGATCGGTCAAGCTTTAATTACTGGTCATATGGTATGGGGCGTAGCAGCCGTGGTTTGGTTAGCCGCGTTTTTGTTCATCATGTCGATGAACAAGGGTCGTGCGGTTGTACCTATGCCTGCTTAGGGGGAGCAAAAAACTTAAAAAGATAAGGGGGCGTATGCCCCCTTTTTGTTATGCCGCTGGTGTTGGGCTAAAAAGCCGATCCACCAGCTCAATCCAATGTAAGACAGGAATAGGACTGGTTTCTTGAAGATGATGCTGACAGCCGATATTAGCGGTAACAATGACTGCGGGCTGGTGTGCCATCAGGTGTTGTAGTTTGCGCTCTCGGAGCTGTGCGGAGAGCTTAGGCTGGAAAACAGAATATGTGCCAGCAGAGCCGCAGCATAAATGATTTTCTGCAACTGGGGTGACTTCATAGCCGAGCTGACGTAACAAGTGTTGCAGTGGCGCTTTATGGCGTAGTGCATGCTGGTAGGTGCAAGGCTCTTGAACAGCAACTCGCATGGCCTGAGGGCTATGGGGAACTTCTGAGGCTAATACCGATTCGTAAACCACTACACTTAGGTCACAGCACAGCTCGCTAATGGTTTTAGCCTTATCGGCATAGAGCGGGTCTTCGGCAAGTAATTTATCGTAGTCTTGAACTTGTGCTCCACAACCACTTGCCGTCATGATGATTTTTTCTGCCCCTTGTTCAATATAAGGCCACCAGGCATCGATGTTTTGCTTGGCTTGTTGTTGCGCCCGTTCTAACTCTCCATTGTGTTGACGAATAGCACCACAGCATCCTGCCTCGGGGGCAGCAATCAGTTCAATGCCTAAATGATCCAAAACTCTTGTTGCGGCGATATTGGTTTGGGGAGCTAAGGCAGGCTGCACACAGCCTTGTAAGACAAGCATCTTTCTATCATGTTTTTTTGGCGCGTAGGGCTTTGGTGTAGAGCTTTGAACCTTAGCTTGCACGGATTTTGGTAGAAAAGGCTTGGCACTTTGTGCGCTGCGATAGACCTGTTTAAATAAAGTGGGACGAGAAATAAACTCAATGAGCGCCGTACGCTTGAGCTGCTCCGATGCAGGACGCTTAATTTTTTCATTAATGACGCGCCGTCCTAAATCAATCAGCTGTCCATACTCCACACCAGAAGGACAAGTGGTTTCACAGGCGCGACAGGTTAGGCAGCGATCGAGATGCTCTTGGGTGATGCGGCTCACTGGCTTGCCTTCGAACATCTCTTTCATCAGATAAATACGTCCGCGTGGCCCATCAAGCTCGTCACCAAGCAGTTGATAAGTGGGGCAGGTAGCATTGCAAAAACCACAATGCACGCACTTGGCAATTAGGGCTTTGGCTTGTTGTCCGATTTCTGTATGCGCAAACTCAGGGGATAAAGCGGTGTGCATTACAACTCTCCTGGATAAAGGCGTCCTGGGTTGAAAATGCCGGCAGGATCAAATTTTTGTTTTAGATTCTTTTGTAGCCGTAGTACGGGGGCAGGCAATGGATGAAAAATCTGCTGATCGTGTGGGTGACGAAAAGCGGTTGCTGTGCCCCCCTGTTTAGCGGTTTCTTCGCGTAATTGTGACGCTGGTAAATCACTCCAGAGCCAGCGTAAAGCGCCACCCCACTCTATAAGCTGGGGTAGGTCTTGGAGAAAGGCTGGGCTTGTTGAGGGAACAGATAGTCGCCAAAGCGTATGGGTTGAGGGAGCGTTTTGGAAAAAAGCATGTTGCTGTTCTCGTAGTTGTTTCCAAAAATCGTCGGCGAGTTCGGGAGCGAGACGTTCGCCACCAATGGTTTTGATGCCCTCGGTAATAGCGTTATTGGCACCGGCTAAGCGTATATAGAGCTGGTGATCGTGCCACGCACTGGCGCTGATAGGTAACGGCTGAGCACTAAGCTGATTGATCAGGGTCAGTGCTTGATTTTGGGCTAGGTCAAGACGAAGGGTGACTTGTTTTGCTGGAATGGGTAAGACTTTGATGGAGAGTTGTGTGATGACACCAAGCGTACCTAGGCTTCCGCAAAGCAACCGTGATACATCATAACCCGCTACGTTTTTCATAACTTGACCGCCAAAGCGTAAATAGTCTCCGCGCCCATCGATCAGGTGTGCGCCGAGCACAAAATCTTGGACTGCGCCAGCGTAAGCGCGTCTCGGGCCGGCTAAGCCAGCTGCTACACAGCCTGCTATGGTGGCAGTATCAGCAAAATAAGGGGGCTCAAATGGTAAATACTGATGATGTTCAGCTAAAGCTTGTTCTATGTCGTGGAGTCGTGTGCCGCCATTGACGGTGATGACAAGCTCAGAGGGCTCATACGATAAAATGCCTGTGTTTTCATGTAGGTGGAAAACTTCACCAGCAGTTGGATGGCCGTAAAACGCTTTGCTGCCGCTCCCTTGTAGTTGCAAGGGGCGTTTTTCAGCCGCAGCATGTTTAATACGATCAGACCAAGCAGAAATGAGCGGGGAGTTCATGCGTGCTCCTAATTAAAAACGAGGGATATCAGCAAAAGGCAGTTGGCCTTGATGTACATGCATATGCCCGAACTCGGCACAGCGGTTTAGGGTGGGGATGGCTTTGCCTGGATTTAACAAGCCAGCAGGATCAAAAGCATGTTTTATAGCAAAAAAGAGGTGGCGTTCTAACTCATTAAATTGCACACACATTTGGTCAATTTTTTCTAAGCCAACCCCATGCTCACCGGTGATAGTGCCACCGAGGGCTACCGATAGCTCTAAAATTTCCCCACCAAACTGCTTGGCTTTTTCACGTTGCTCTGCTTGGCTACCATCATAGAGCACTAGTGGATGTAAGTTACCATCGCCTGCATGGAAAACGTTTAGACAGCGTAAGCCGTATTTTTCTTCCATGTCTTGAATAGCGGTGAGCATTTCCCCTAGGCGTTTACGTGGAATGGTGCCGTCCATGCAAAGATAATCGGGTGAAATACGTCCTGCTGCTGGGAAAGCGGATTTTCGCCCTGCCCAAAATAAAGCGCGTTCTTGTTCACTTTGTGAAACACGTAGTTCAGTTGCTCCGGCTTGTCGTAAAACGCGCTCTATGTGTTCAATTTCTTCGGCAACTTCTTCCGGTGTGCCGTCTGACTCGCAAATCAACATGGCTTTGGCATCGAGCGGGTAGCCGGCATTGACAAAGGCTTCTGCAGCGATGGTAGCGGGCTGGTCCATCATCTCTAAGCCTGCTGGAATAATACCGGCGGCAATAATGGCGGCTACCGCATCACTGGCTTTGACCACATCATCAAAACTGGCTAAGACACATTGTGCAAATTGGGGTGTTGGAGTGAGCTTGAGGGTGATTTCTGTTGCCACCGCTAGCATGCCCTCAGAACCAATAATGAGTGATAGCAGGTCATAACCTGGCACATCGAGAGCATGGCTGCCGACTTCAATGATGTCACCATCAATCGTGACGGCACGGATGCGCAGCACATTATGAACGGTAAGACCGTATTTAAGACAGTGAACGCCGCCGGCATTTTCTGCGATGTTGCCACCAATAGTGCAAGCGATTTGTGAGGAGGGGTCGGGAGCGTAATACAACCCATAGGGGGCGGTGGCTTCGGAGACAGCAAGGTTACGAATGCCGGGCTGAACGATGGCGACGCGAGCGGCCTGATCAATCTTGAGGATTTGATTCATTTTCGCCAGAGATAAGATCACCCCATGAGGATGTGGAATAGCGCCTCCCGATAAGCCTGTGCCTGCACCTCGTGCTACCACCGGCACCCCAAGTTGCGAGCAGGTTTTTAGGGTTGTGACAACTTCGGCTTCGGTGGTTGGCATGACCACAGCAAGGGGGACCTGCGTTTCTAGAGTAAAGCCATCACATTCATAGGGCTTTAGCTGCTCTTTTGTTGACAGAATAGTGGTTGTGGGTAAAGCCTGTTGTAAGGATTGAATCACATGACTCGCATCGATATGCGAAAAATCTTGATCTTCGCGAGCAAAGTCTAATAAGGGATGAGAGCTCCCCATAATTACCTCCTTTTCGCTAAGCCATTAGCGCACGGTATTTGTGTGGCGATGGGTTAGGCGTTGGTGTACATAATCCAAATGATGAATGGCGGCAGCCTGAGCCTGCTGGGCGTCGCCTTGTAAAATGGCATCAAGTAAAGCTCGATGCTGCAAAGTAAGCTGGTCCGAAGCAAAACAAGAGCTTTCATGTAAAGCGGATTGGCGATTTTTTTCCACATTTGAAAGTAGGTGTTGAAAAAAGCCGCGCATAATTTGCACAAAAACCACATTGTGTGAGGCTTCGGCAATGGCAAGATGAAAGTGGGCATCCGCGATAGCAGCTTGTTGATGCTGCGCGGTTTGTTGCAATGCTTCTATCGCGTCCAGGCACTGTTTAAGCCGTTGTTTGTCTTCATCGGTAGCGCGTAAGGCGGCATGCCAAGCGGTGCTGGCTTCGATAATTTGCCGTGCCTCAATAATATGTTGTTGATAGGACGAAGCAGAGGGGTCAAGCGCGTGATGGGAGTGATGAAATTGCTCTGTTACATAGCTGCCGCCCCCATGTTTGGTGGTAAGCCATTGGCGACTAGCAAGGGTGCGAATCGCTTCGCGAATTGCGGGGCGTGAGACGCCAAATTGTGACGCTAAGGATCGCTCAGAGGGCAGGCGGTCACCTGCTTGTAAGCCCTGCTCTTGGACTAAGGCAACGAGTTTTTCAAGAATCAGATCAGAAAGCCGCATAACAGTTTTGGTTTGACCAGTTAGGGTAGTACATACTGTATATGGCTATAGCTAAACGGTAAAGCTAGGGTAATCGCCAGTTTTAGGTAAAACTGGTCAGACCAAATTAGTGAGGGATAAAAAAAAGCGGCTGGTAGTGAGCCGCTTTAGAAAGAAAAGGAAGGGGTTAGTTAATTTGTTCAGCTGCCTCAAGCACAGCAACCGCTGTCATATTGACAATACGGCGTGTGGTAGCGCTAGTGGTTAAAATATGAACAGGTCGGGCTGCTCCTAAAAGGATAGGACCCATTGCTACGCCATTGCTCCCCGCCATTTTTAACACGTTATAAGTAATATTACCGGCGTCTAGGTTAGGCGTAATGAGTAGGTTAGCAGGCGCTTTTAGAGTAGAGTCAGGGTGGGCTTTAAAGCGGATACGGTTGGAAAGCGCCGAGTCCGCATGCATTTCCCCATCAATTTCTAGCTCTGGGGCGCGCTCTGTAATAATTTCAAGCGCTTTGGCCATTTTACGCGAAGATGCCGTAGAGCGACTTCCAAAATTCGAGTGAGAGAGCAAAGCAACCCGTGGTACGAGCCCAAAATGACGTACTTTTTCAGCTGCCATCAGCGTGATATCAGCGATTTCCTCTGCGGTTGGGTTTTCGTTTACATGCGTATCGCAGACGAAAATATTTTGTGTAGGCAGCATGAGCGCATTCATGGCGGCAAATACGGAAGCATCCTCTTTGCGGCCAATAATGTCTTCGATATGGGCAAGCTGATGATAAAAGCGTGTCGTGACGCCACAAATCATAGCATCGGCATCACCTCGGCGCATAAGCATCGCCCCAATTAAGGTATTGTGTTTACGAACCAGTGCTTTAGCGACATCAGGAGTAACACCTTGGCGCCCTTTGAGCTGATAGTAGGCCTGCCATGTTTCGTTATAGCGGTAATCGTCTTCAGGGTCGACAATTTCAAAATTGAGTCCAGCTTGTAAGCGTAGGCCATAGCGTTTGATACGCATTTCGATCACAGCAGGGCGCCCAATTAAAATGGGATAAGCGATCTTTTCGTCCACCACCGTTTGCGCCGCGCGAAGAACGCGTTCGTCTTCGCCGTCGGCGTAAATCACACGTTTGAGCTGCGTGATTTCTTTGGCTTGCTTAAAAAGCGGCCGCATTAATGCACCAGAACGATACGTCATGGCGATTAAGCGCTGTCGATACGCCTCAAGGTCTTCGATAGGGCGACTGGCTACGCCTGAATCCATGGCGGCTTTGGCCACAGCAGGAGCAATACGAGAAATCAAACGCGGATCAAAGGGCTTGGGAATAATATACTCGGGACCAAAACCCAAATCGCTATCGCTATCGCTATTGACGTCGTCGTACTGTTCTTCTTGGGCAAGCTCAGCAATAGCGTAGACGCAGGCCTGTTTCATGGCTTCGTTAATTTCGGTTGCGCCACAGTCAAGAGCACCACGGAAAATAAAGGGAAAGCATAAAACATTATTGACTTGGTTTGGGTAGTCGGAACGACCCGTAGCGATTACCACATCAGCACGGGTAGCTTTAGCGACCTCTGGGCGGATCTCTGGTTCGGGGTTAGCTAAAGCTAAAACCAAGGGGCGCTCGTTCATGCTCAGAAGCATTTCGGGTGTAAGTAAACCGGGTGCAGAGCAACCTAAGAAAATATCAGCACCTGCGGTCGCATCCGCTAGGGTACGAAACGGCGTGTCTTGAGCAAACTGGGCTTTGTTAGGCTCCATGTTGGGCTCGCGACCCTGCCAGATAATGCCGCGAGAGTCTGCGACATAAATGTTTTCTTTGGGCATGCCCAAGTTCACGAGCAGGTTTAAGCAAGCGATAGCGGCGGCGCCAGCGCCAGAACAGACAAGGCGAACCTCGTCGATGTTTTTGTTAACAACCTTTAGGCCGTTTAAGATCGCAGCCGAAGCAATGATTGCCGTACCATGTTGATCATCATGGAACACGGGGATTTTCATGCGCTTTCGTAGCTCTTGTTCAATATAAAAGCATTCGGGAGCCTTGATGTCTTCAAGGTTAATGCCGCCTAGTGTGGGCTCCATGGCCGCAATAATATCCACCAGTTTTTCTGGATCATTTTCGGCAAGCTCAATATCAAATACATCAATGCCTGCAAATTTTTTGAACAGGCAGCCCTTGCCCTCCATGACGGGTTTAGAAGCAAGTGGGCCAATATTGCCTAATCCTAGAACGGCAGTACCGTTACTGATCACCCCCACGAGATTGGCTCGAGATGTGTATTTAGCGGCCGCCTCGTCGCCTTCTTCGTGAATGGCCATGCAGGCGAAGGCAACCCCGGGAGAATAGGCCAAGGAAAGGTCGTCCGCATCGGCTAATGTTTTAGTGGGAACTACAGAAATTTTACCTGGGGTGGGTTGTGCGTGATATTCCAACGCGCGTTTTGCCAGATCAGCTTTGGCGTCCATCGTGGGTGTGCTCCTGAGATAAATCGAATGAATGGCAACATTTTAACCTGTCCACACAGTGAATGTGGGGAGTCTACTGTTATAACTTGAAATTCGGGTAGGCGCATGTCGCATTGCAGCAAAAAAGAATGCATGACTAGTTCAAATAATTGAGGGGTTTTTAGGCATACGTAAATGTTTGTAAATGCCAACATTTACGCATGAATACAATGATTTAAGTTTGCTAAGATGCAAGGAAGCCTACAGAGGGGTATACTGAGTGATATCGCTGTGAAAGGCGTCTTACGTTGCCTTCTGCTCCGCTATCCGCTAACCGGTGAAGCCGTGTCGCGGAAGGTTTTCCTGCATCTCAGCATGGATGAAACATCCATATAGGTGAAGCGTTATTACTATGTCATCGCAAATTGAACTGCAAAATAACTCGTATCTCTACGGCTCGAACGCCGCCTATGTAGAGGAACTATACGAGATGTACCTAGACAATCCGTCTTCAGTAGCACCTGAATGGCGCGATTATTTTGATCAACTCCAACATCTGCCTGCTACAGATGGCAAAGAGGCAACGCGCGATCAGGCGCATAGCCCAATTATTCAATCTTTTGCAGAACGCGCTAAAGCCAATGCTTTAGCTGTACGCGCCGCCGCTCCTGATTTGTCTATGGCAATGAAACAGGTGTCGGTGCAGTCGCTGATTGCTGCTTATCGTTCTTTGGGCGCACGTATCGCAACCTTAGACCCTTTAAAACGCAGTGAGCGTCCTGAATACGCAGAACTCGATCCTGCTTTTTATGGTTTAACCGAAGCCGATTTGGATCAGGTGTATTCGGCAACCAATACGTATTTTACTAAATCCGACACCATGACCTTGCGCGATATGCTCAAGGCCTTACGTGACACGTATTGTCAAACCATTGGTGCGGAATTTATGCATATTTCGGATCCCGTTGCTAAACGTTGGATCCAAGAGCGTCTGGAATCCGTGCATGGGCGTATGGATTTTACCGCTGATGAAAAACGCAATATCCTACAACAGCTGACCGAGGCCGAGGGGTTAGAGCGTTATTTACACACTAAATACGTGGGGCAAAAGCGTTTCTCCCTCGAGGGCGGGGAAAGCTTTATTGCTTGTATGGACGAAGTCGTTAACCATGCCAGCGATTTAGGTGTGCAAGAAATCATTGTTGGGATGGCTCACCGTGGGCGCTTGAATATGCTCGTGAACATCATGGGCAAGATGCCTGCAGACCTGTTCGCCGAGTTCGAGGGTAAGCACGCCGACAACCTTACGGACGGGGACGTGAAATACCATAATGGTTTTTCTAGCGATCTGTCTGCGCGTGGTGGTCCTGTTCACTTGTCCTTGGCTTTTAACCCTTCTCATTTGGAAATTGTTAACCCGGTTGTCGAGGGCAGCACCCGTGCGCGTCAAGATCGCCGTGGTGATACCACTGGCGAATGCGTTTTACCGGTGCTCGTACATGGGGACGCCGCCTTTGCGGGCCAGGGCGTGGTAATGGAAACCCTTAACCTAGCGCAAACGCGTGGTTATGGTACAGGTGGTACGGTGCACATTGTTATTAACAACCAAATTGGTTTTACTACGTCTGATCCGCGTGATACACGATCGACCTTGTATTGTACCGATGTGGTAAAAATGATCGAAGCTCCGGTATTCCACGTTAATGCCGATGACCCCGAAGCCGTGGCCTTTGTGACGCGCTTGGCTTTAGATTACCGTAAAAAATTCCGTCATGATGTGGTGATTGACCTAGTGTGTTACCGCAAACTGGGTCACAACGAGCAAGACACTCCCTCGTTGACACAGCCTTTGATGTACAAAGCTGTTGCTCAACACCCTGGTACTCGTAAACTCTATGCCGATAAGCTAGTGGCCCAAGGGGTACTTAGCGCCGAAGAGCCGGACGAAATGGTAAAAGCCTACCGTCAGCTAATGGAAGACGGGCAGCGTACCGTAGAGCCCGTGTTAACCGACTACAAAAACAAATACGCCACAGATTGGACGCCTTTCTTAAATGCCAAATGGACGGATCATGCCGATACAGGGATGCCGTTGGCAGAGCTAACGCGTATTGGTGAAAAGATCACGACCGTGCCCGACGGTTTTAATGTTCATCCTTTAGTCAAGCGCATGCTGAACGATCGCCGTGCGATGGCTCGTGGTGAAATGAATGTTGATTGGGGTATGGGCGAGCATTTAGCTTTTGCAACATTGGTTGCCAATGGCTATGCAGTACGTATTACCGGTCAAGACTCCGGGCGTGGTACTTTTGTACACCGTCATGCGGTGCTTCACGATCAAGACCGCGAGCGTTGGGACGATGGTACTTATATCCCATTGCAAAACGTAGCCGAAAACCAAGCACCCTTTACTGTGATTGACTCGGTCCTCTCCGAAGAGGCCGTTTTGGCATTTGAGTACGGTTATGCCTCCGCTGAGCCTAACGTACTCACCATCTGGGAAGCGCAGTTTGGGGACTTTGTGAACGGTGCCCAAGTCGTTATTGACCAGTTTATTACCTCTGGCGAAGCCAAATGGGGGCGTCATTGTGGCTTGACCATGATGCTGCCGCATGGGTACGAAGGTCAGGGTCCGGAACACTCTTCGGCTCGTATCGAGCGTTTCTTACAGTTATGTGCGGATAATAATATTCAGGTCATTCAGCCAACAACCGGTGCGCAGATTTTCCACGTATTGCGCCGCCAGATGCTGCGTCCTTTCCGTAAGCCTCTTGTGTTGTTGACGCCCAAATCCCTATTGCGTAACAAAGCGGCCACCTCTCCATTGGTTGAGCTTGCCGAAGGGCGTTTTATGCCCGTAATTGGTGAAACCAATGATGCCATCAAAGCAGAAAACGTCAAACGTGTACTCGTTTGTTCTGGAAAGGTTTATTACGACTTAGTTAATGCACGTACGGAGCGTGAGCGCGAAGACGTTGCTATTGTTCGTATTGAACAGCTTTATCCATTTGCCCATAAAGCATTCCAAGAGGAACTACGTAAGTACAGCAATGCGACAGAAATCGTATGGGTACAAGACGAGCCTCAAAACCAAGGGCCTTGGTTCTATATTCAGCATCACTTAGTTGAAAATATGACCCCGAATCAAAAGCTAAGCTATGCGGGTCGTGCGGCTTCGGCTTCGCCCGCGGTAGGTTATTTGGCTAAGCACATTGAGCAGCAAAAAGCATTGATTGAGCAGGCCTATGCGGAAAACATCAAAGGCTTTTCGTTATCCAAATAACGCATAACTGATTACAGAACATATATTTATTACACGGAAACTATTATGGCTATTATTGAAATTCTTGTTCCCGAGCTGTCCGAGTCCGTCTCCGAGGCCACCTTGCTCGAGTGGAAAAAACAACCTGGCGAAGCCGTTGAGCAAGACGAGATTTTAATCGACGTGGAAACCGATAAGGTTGTGCTAGAAGTGCCTGCTCCTTCTGCAGGGGTATTGGTTGAGATTGTAAAAGGCGATGGCAGCACTGTGACAGCCGGCGAGGTTTTAGCTCGTATTGACACAGAAGCCAAAGCCACGGCCGCTGCTCCAGCTGCCGAAGAAAAAGCAGCACCAGCTGAACCTGCTGCTGCCGCCTCGGGCACGACGGTGACAGCCGCTTCACCCGCCGCAAGCAAAATCCTTGCTGAGAAAGGTCTTGATGTGACCGCAGTCGAAGGCACAGGTCGTGATGGGCGTGTGACTAAAGCAGACGCCATGGCCGCTCAGGCCGGTGGTGCCGCTAAACCCGCCGCAGCGGCACCTGCTCCAGCCTCTTTATCTTTAGATGGTCGCCCTGAGCAGCGTGTACCTATGAGCCGCTTGCGTGCTCGCGTCGCCGAGCGTTTGCTACAGTCCCAGCAAGAAAATGCGATTTTGACGACCTTTAACGAAGTCAACATGCAAGCCATTATGGACTTGCGCAAGCAGTACAAAGACACCTTTGAAAAAGAGCACGGCGTCAAGCTAGGCTTTATGTCTTTCTTTGTTAAAGCCGCTGTTGCTGCTCTCAAAAAATACCCCATCTTGAATGCATCGGTAGATGGTAAAGACATTATTTACCACGGTTACTTTGATATCGGGATTGCAGTAGGTAGTCCACGTGGTCTAGTGGTACCGATTTTGCGTAATGCGGATCAAATGTCGATTGCTGAAATTGAAAAGCAAATCGCAGATTACGGTCGTCGAGCCCAAGACGGTAAGCTCACACTCGAAGAGCTAACAGGGGGGACTTTCTCCATTTCTAATGGTGGGGTGTTTGGCTCCATGCTATCCACACCGATCATTAACCCACCTCAGTCTGCCATTCTTGGTATTCACGCAACCAAAGAGCGCCCAGTGGTGGAAAATGGTCAGATTGTGATTCGTCCTATGAACTACTTGGCGATGTCTTACGACCACCGCATTATTGATGGTCGCGAAGCGGTATTGGGTCTAGTGGCAATGAAAGAAGCCCTAGAAGATCCACAACGTTTATTGTTAGATCTGTAATAAGGAACGCATCATGGCAAAAAATTTTGATGTAGTTGTCATTGGTGCGGGCCCCGGCGGCTATATTGCCGCCATTCGCGCCGCACAATTAGGCCTGTCTGTGGCTTGCGTTGACGCCTGGTCGGATCAGGATGGCAAAGCTGCTCCTGGTGGTACCTGCACAAACGTGGGTTGTATCCCCTCAAAGGCATTGCTGCAATCTTCTGAGCATTACGAGCAAGCCGAAAAGCATTTCGAGGATCACGGTATCAAAGTAAAAGGCTTAGAGCTTAAACTGGATACCTTGCTAGGCCGTAAAGATAAGGTCGTTAAAGAAAATAACCAAGGCATTTTGTTCTTGTTTAAAAAGAACAAAGTAACCTTCTTTCATGGCACGGCTTCTTTCCAAGCCAAGGTCGATGCAGGCTGGTCTATTCGTGTTGATGGTAAAGAGGCAGAAGACCTTATCGCCAAACATGTGGTGGTAGCCACAGGTTCTTCGGCACGCGAATTACCCGGTGTGCCTTTTGATGAAGAGTTAATTCTCTCCAATGATGGGGCGCTACGCCTTAAAGACGTACCCAAAAAACTGGGTGTGATTGGTGCGGGCGTGATTGGCTTAGAGCTTGGCAGCGTCTGGCGTCGCTTAGGTGCAGAGGTCACTATTTTTGAGGGTGCGCCTGAGTTCCTTGCTGCGGCTGACCGAGACGTAGCCAAAGAAGCTTTCTCCGCATTGACGAAGCAGGGCTTGGATATTCAGCTAGGTGTCAAAGTGGACGAGGTTGAGACCTCTGGTAAAAAAGTCAAAGTAGAATACAAGGATGCGTCGGATAAAGAACACAAAGCTGAATTCGATCGTTTAATTGTATCCATTGGGCGAGTACCTAATACAGCTGGCTTAGGTGCGGAAACCGTGGGCTTAAAATTGGATGAGCGTGGCTTTATCGAGGTTGATGATGACTGCCTCACAAACCTGCCTAATGTTTGGGCTGTAGGGGATGTGGTGCGTGGCCCGATGTTGGCGCACAAGGCCGAAGACGAGGGTGTCGCTGTAGCGGAACGCATTGCCGGTCAGCAGCCACATGTTAACTTTGATACCATTCCTTGGGTGATTTACACCTCGCCAGAAATGGCATGGGTTGGTAAAACAGAGCAAGAGCTGAAAAAAGAGGGGCGCGATTACCGTGCGGGTAAATTCCCCTTTATGGCAAATGGCCGTGCTCGTGCTTTGGGTAACACCACTGGTTTTGTTAAGATCCTGGCAGATGCAAAAACAGACGAGGTCTTAGGTGTCCATATCGTAGGGCCAACCGCTTCGGAATTAATCGCTGAGGCCGTTGTCATTATGGAATTCCGTGGGGCGGCCGAGGACATTGCTCGTATTTGTCATGCTCACCCGACCTTGTCGGAAGCCATGAAAGAAGCCGCTTTAGCGGTAGACAAACGCGCACTTAACTTCTAATCAAGTCCAAGGTAGCACAAAAAGGGGCGACAACTGTCAGCCCCTTTTTTCTATATAAAGCAATTCCATGACGGATGTAATTCACTATTATCAAAAAGCCTTAGCCGACAAAGGCTATCAGGCTGATTCGGCGCAGCAGCATGCCGTTGAGCGTTTACAACAGTTCTATGATGAGCTGTTGAGCTATCACCAGAGCCAAAAATCTTTTTTATCGCGCTGGTTTTCTAAAGCGCCCGCACCAAAAGGCGTTTATTTATGGGGGGGAGTAGGCAGGGGAAAAAGTTTTTTGATGGATGCGTTTTATCAATGCTTGCCCTTAGAGCGTAAAACTCGGCTTCATTTTCATGAGTTTATGCGCGGGGTACATGATCAGCTTAAGCAGTTACGAAGTCAAGCGGATCCCCTAGAAACCGTGGCAAAAACCATCGCTAAACGTTATGAGGTCATTTGTTTTGATGAGTTTCATGTCTCAGATATAGCAGATGCCATGATTTTATATAAGTTACTGCATGCCTTGTTTGAACAAGGGGTGAGCTTTGTGATGACTTCTAATTATGAGCCCAGCTTACTGTATCCAGATGGATTACATAGGGATCGTATCTTACCTGCTATTGCGTTGATTCAAGCGCGCATGGATATTTTAAATGTGGATACGGGGGTAGATTATCGTCGTCGTACCTTAGAGCAGGTGCGCTTATATCTAACGCCCATTACCGCTCAGACCGAACAGGAGCTTATCCAGATTTACGAGGGGTTAACAGGGGAAAAGCCTCACGCTACACAGATTGAGATAGAAAATCGCCAATTGCCAGTCATTGCGTGTCAAAATAATGTTGTATGGTTTGATTTTGAAACATTGTGCGTGGGACCACGGTCACAAAATGATTATTTATCCTTAGTGAGTCGGTTTGAGACGGTATTACTATCGGATGTGCCCAAAATGTCAGCACGCGATGCTTCTGCCGCACGGCGTTTTACGTGGTTAGTCGATGTGCTTTATGATCACAAAGTTAAACTGATTATGTCGGCAGAGGTAGAGGCCAAAGACCTTTATACACAAGGGCCGATGGCAAATGAATTCCATCGGACGGAGTCGCGGCTGATGGAGATGCAATCCAAAGAGTATCTGGATGCCGAGCGCCGCCAAGCCGCTGTGTTGTAATTTATTCGTTCAGCAATTTTTTAGGTTTTATTATGACTAAACGTGTCCTTACGGGGATTACTCCATCAGGAACCCCGCATTTAGGGAATTATGCCGGGGCGATTCGCCCAGCCATTCGTGCTAGTGTGCAACCTGACACGGATGCTTTTTTCTTTTTAGCGGATTATCATGCATTAATTAAATGCGAGGATCCGCAGCGTGTGGCACGCTCTCGTCTAGAGATCGCGGCTACATGGTTAGCAGCGGGGCTTGATCCTGATAAGGTCACTTTTTATCGTCAGTCAGATATTCCTGAGATTCCCGAGTTCTCGTGGATGTTGACCTGCATTACCAGCAAAGGATTAATGAATCGGGCGCATGCTTATAAAGCGGCCGTTGATCAAAACCAAGCTAAAGGTGTAGATCCCGATGATGGCGTGAATATGGGGTTGTATTCATATCCCATTTTGATGGCAGCGGATATTTTAATGTTTAATGCGCATTTGGTGCCGGTAGGGCGGGATCAGATCCAGCATATTGAAATGGCGCGTGATATTGCGCAGCGATTTAATCATATGTATGGGCAAGGCAAGGACTTTTTTGTGCTGCCTTACGAGCTGATTGACGAAACCGTAGCAACGCTGCCCGGCCTAGATGGTCGTAAAATGTCCAAAAGCTATGACAACACCATTCCGCTTTTTGAGGGTGGGGAAAAACTACTGCAAAGCACCATTAACCGAATTGTAACGGACTCACGCCAGCCTGGTGAGCCTAAAGACACAGAAGGCTCGCACTTATTTGAGTTGTACGAAGTGTTTTCTACTCCAGAGCAGGCAGAAGCATTTAAAGCAGAGCTACATGATGGTTTGGGCTGGGGCGAGGCGAAAAAGAAACTGTTTGAGCGCATCAATGCCGAAATTGCGCCCATGCGTGAAAAGTATAATGATTTGATGGCTAACCCAGACCGTATAGAGGAAATTCTACTGGCTGGAGCAGCCAAGGCGCGTCAGATTTCTATGCCGTTGATGGAGCAGTTGCGTGCCGCTGTTGGTTTACGCTCGCCACATCTTGTGCCGGTTGCGCCAGTAGAAAATAAGACAGAAAAGGTCAAAACCGCACGTTTTGTGAGCTTTAGGGACGAGGCAGGTTTTCAGTTCCGTTTGTTTGATGCCGCGGATAACGAAGTCTTTTTATCGTTACCTTTTGCGGATCCTAAACAAGCCGGCTTATTGATGAAACAACTACAGGCCGGGCAGTATCGCATTGACCAAATCGAAGATCGTTATCACGTTTTTGTTGATGAGATTCAGGTTGCGGACTTAGATCAAGCGCAACAAGACCGCTTGTTGGCGGCCTTGTCTCAGCAGTAACGAAGTGAGTGCTTAATGCAATTGGGCGAGTGTATGCAGCCAAAACTGACGGCGCTGGGCTAAGGTAGACACCAAGATATGCTCATTTAGGGTATGGGCGCCGTTGCCATCGGCGCCCAAGCCATCTAGGGTTGGCACGCCCAAGGCGGCGGTAAAATTCGCATCACTTGCCCCCCCAGTCATGGGGGCTTCTTTTAGCTCAAAGCCCGCTTGGCGTGCATAGTTTTGGCACTGTGCTAATAAAGCAGCAGTAGCTTCTGTACGCGGCATGGCGGGGCGATTGAGTTTAAACTCCACTTCTAGGCGAATATCTGGATGGATGGCTTTAATTTGTTGAACTTGTTGCTCGAGGCGTTGTGCCATTTCTGCATTCGGTACTCGAAAATCGGCTTTGATTTGGCACCAGGCAGGGACAACATTCGACGTTGTGCCACCTTTGATAACACCTACGCTAACAGTAATACCACGCTCATAATCGGTTAGCTTTTCTAAAGCCAGAACATGGTGGGCGATTTCCTCGATGGCATTACGGCCTTTTTCGTGATGAATACCGGCATGAGCAGGGCGACCGTGCGCAGTAATAAAAATATTGCCTGTGCCTTTACGGGCGGTTACGCAGCGTCCTTCCTCTACACGGGCAGGCTCACATACCAAGGTATAAACCGATTTTTTAGCAAATTTTTCGATATACTCGCGTGAGTAATGACTACCGGTTTCCTCATCGGGAACCAGAACCAAATCCACAGGAAGCTGTGTGGCTTGAGGCTGAGCCAGTGCTTTTAAGGCGGATAGGGCCAAGACCACGCCTGACTTCATGTCGTAGATACCTGGGCCAAAGAGCTTATCGCCCTCTTGTCGACACGGGTTTTGGGTTAAGGTGCCGATCGGATGGACCGTATCATAGTGACCGAGAACTAAAATACCCGATCGACTATCGTTATCAGCACGGTTATGAATGTGCAAAATAGGTCCGGTGTCTTCACCGACATTGATTTGTTCTACGCGCAGAGGGCTGTCTTTTATATCATCGAGAATAAGGGCAGCCATGGCACGTAAGGCATCGGCATCATGGGAGGGAGACTCGAGCTCGACCCAGCGAATAATTTGTTGACGTAATGCCTCGGTAAGCTCATGTGCTTGGTGATTCATGCAATCAAATCCTTTGCGGTATTTTAAATCAAGTGACAAGCGGCCTGATGACCTGCACCAACGGTTTTTAGCTCAGGAACGCTGGCCTTACACAGCTCGGTGGCCACAGGGCATCGTGGATGAAAGGTACAGCCGCTTGGAGGGTTTAAGGGAGAAGGAATCTCACCTTTGATGGGGGTAAAAGCGCGCCCTTGTTTAGTGACATCTGGCATTTCTGCCAGCAGGGCTTTGGTATAGGGGTGGGCAGCATGATGGAAGATATCAGCGCTGTCCGCAATTTCTACAATACGCCCTAAATACATAATGGCGACACGATCAGAGATATGTCGAACCACGCCTAGGTCATGACTGATAAATAAATAGGTCAAGCCGTGTTTATCGCGTAAATCCATAAACAGGTTAATGACTTGTGCTTGAATGGAGACGTCTAAGGCGGCAACTGGTTCATCACAAACAAGAAATTTTGGGTTGACCATTAAAGCACGAGCAATACCAATACGCTGACGCTGCCCACCTGAGATTTGGTGGGGCAGGCGGTCACGATAATCCACTTCGAGTCCGACCTCGGCTAAAGCGTGATTGATGCGTTGGGATATTTCTGCTTTAGGAGCCAAACGGTGCACATGCAAGGCCTCGCTAATAATATCACCCAGTTTTTGCTTTGGGTTTAATGAGGCTTGTGGGTCTTGGAAAATAAGTTGCACCCCCAAGGTGTAGGCGAGCTTTTCTTCGCGGCTCAGCTGCTGAATATCCTTGCCTTCGTAGTAGATAGCACCTGCGCTAGGGTTGATTAAGCCTGCGACCATACGCCCTAAGGTGGATTTACCACAACCGGATTCCCCAACAAGACCAACCACCTCACCTTTTTGAATCGTTAGATTGATGCCATTGACGGCATGAACAGTAGGGGGCGGAGCGGCTTTGCCTAAGCTTTGTAAGATGCGATGGGCCAAATCAGGGGCTTTGCTAAATTGTTTATGCAGGTTTTGAATATCAATAATAGGCGTCGTACTCATTTTGTTTCCTCCTTAAGCAGAGGGAAATAGCAGCGGTATTGGCGCTGACTAATTTGTTCAACCGGAGGGGCACTTTGTGCACAGGAAGGGTGGGCATAAGGACAACGTGGCCTAAAGGTACAGCCCTGCTCGCGTCCTGTTAAGGTGGGTGCCATGCCATCGATTTGTTGTAAGCGTGCACCCGGTTGGGCCGAGCCAGGCATGGAGTTCAGTAGCCCCTCTGTATAGGGATGAATAGGGTTTTGTAATACCGCTTGCACGGCGCCATATTCAACTATTTTTCCTGCATACATCACGGCAACATGGTCCGCAAGCTCTGCTACGACGCCTAGATCGTGGGTAATCCAGATTAATGCGGTGTTTTGCTCCCGGCAAAGTTTTTGCATCTCGTAGAGGATTTGCGCTTGAATGGTCACATCCAATGCCGTTGTCGGCTCGTCCGCGATAATCAATTCCGGCTTGTTGAGCATAGCAATGGCGATAGCAACACGTTGGCGCATCCCCCCAGAGAACTCATGGGGATAGTTATCTAGACGGGACTCTGGTGCAGGGATACCAACTTGAGCCAAGGCATCACAACAGCGTTGGCGGGCTTCGGCTTTTGGGGTTTCTGGATAGTGCGTGAGAATCGCTTCCATCATTTGCTCGCCCACTTTAAGCACTGGATTTAGTGTCATTAAAGGGTCTTGGAAAATCATGGCAATTCGATCACCCCGTAATTGTCGCAATTGCTCCTCGGACAGTTGGCGTAAGTCTTGACCGTGGAAAAGAACCTCGCCGCCCACTACTTCGCCTGGTGGATCAATCAGTCCAATAAGCGAAAAGCCAGTGACGGATTTCCCCGAGCCCGACTCACCGACAAGGCCGATAATTTCTCCTTTTTTGACCTGTAAATCCACGCCATCTACGGCCAGCCAAGCGCCTTCCTCGGTATGAAAAGCCGTCTGTAACCCATTTACCTGTAATAAAGTTGTGTCAGTCATTAGCGTCGTGGATCCAAACTTTCGCGTAGGCGATCACCTACGATGTTGATAGAGAGAATTAAAAATAACAAAGCTAAGCCAGGGAAAATGCTGATCCAGTAGTCACCGGAAAGCAGATACTCAAAGCCACTTGCAATGAGTAGCCCAAGAGAAGGCTCGGTAATGGGTACGCCTACGCCTAAAAAGGAAAGCGTAGCCTCTAGCACAATAGCGGTGGCAATTTGAATGGTGGCAAACACCATAATCGGGCCAAAGCAATTTGGCATAAGATGCTTGAACATAATGCGCCATGAGGAAAAGCCCAGGTTCATCGCGGCTTCGATATATTCTTTACGACGCTCTTGCAGCGCACGTCCACGCATAATACGAGCGTAATGCGCCCATTGCACAATCACTAAAGCGATGATGACCTTATCAATGCCTCGTCCTAGGACAGAGAGCAGAACCAGGGCAACTAAAATTGTAGGGAAACCTAAAATGAAGTCGACAGTACGCATAATCAGGCTATCGACCCAGCTGCCGTGATACGCCGCAATTAACCCCATGATCATGCCAATGATAGCTGACAAGGCAACGGCACCGAGACCGACGAGTAAACTAATACGCAAGCCATATAAAATGGCACTAAGCATGTCGCGGCCTTGTGAGTCTGTACCTAACCAATAGGTCATGCCATTAAAACTTTCTGAGCCTGGTGGTAGACGGCCATCCATAATATCCAATGACAATAAGTCATAGGGGTCTTGCGGCGCAAAATAAGGGGCGATCAATACGACTGCAATTAAGATAAATAATGTCAGCAAAGATCGCTTGGTCGATGGACGACTGCGAATTTTTTTAAGAATTTTTTGCCGTTGTGGCGTATTTTGTAAGGGCTTAACGGTTGGAATGGCGGCCGGTTGCCCATCTGATAAAGAATGTGGGGTAGTCATTAGGCGCTAGGCTCCAAAAGTTGTACACGTGGATCTAAAACGGCATACAGAATATCCACCACGAGATTAATTACGACAAAAAGCATGGTGACGAGCATGACGTACGCAACCACCACGGGGCGATCTAGTTGATACACACTATCGATAAGTAGTTTGCCCATGCCAGGCCAAGAAAATACCGTTTCTGTAATAGTGGAGTAGGCGATTAGGGTGCCAAATTCCATGCCAATAACGGTGACAACAGGGATCATGATGTTGCGTAAAATATGACGGCGTACAATACGTCCAGGCTTAACACCTTTTGCGCGCGCAAAGCGCACATAGTCTTGGCTCTGGGCTTCGCTGACACCAGAGGCCGTCATGCGCAAAATCAGAGCGATATTGGCGACAGCCAAGTTCACCGCGGGCAGTGCGATATGACTCCAACCTTGAGCGCTAAAAATACTTAAGGGGATGCCGAGCACTTCGACTGTAGGGCCTCGGCCGGATGCAGGAAGCCAACCGAGCCAGACGGCAAATAATAAAATGAACACCATCCCTTGCCAAAAGTTAGGCAGGGAAAAGCCAAGCACAGAGGTGTTCATGATGCTTTTACCTAGGAAATTATCGCGGTGTAAGCCAGCAATAAGCCCCAGGGGGATACCTAAAATACAGGTTAAGCTAATCGCTACTATGACTAGTTCAAGTGTGGCAGGAAAGCGCTGTAAAATAAGGTCAACAGCAGGCATACCATGTACAAAAGAATTACCTAGGTCTCCATGTAAGGCACGCCAAACAAAATGCAGGTATTGCTGCCAGAGCGGTTGGTCAAGCCCTAAGCGGGCGATCAGCGCATCGCGCTGATCCTGACCCACATCTGGGCTGACGAGTAGTTCAATGGGGTCGCCTACGGTGTAGACTGCAAAAAACACCACCACAGAAACCGCGAACAATACCACAACGCTTTGCAGTAATCTGCGTAAAATAAAAACGGCCAAATCAAACTCCTTCGTCAGCCTAAGTGGTTATTATTCCGCGATGGTAGCGTGTGTCGCCATCGTACGTTGGTCAGCGCGACCTACGTAGTTGATGCCTTTACGGAATGCCCATACGCCACTTTCAAAGTGCAAGGGAATATGTGCCATGTCGTCTAAAGACAGCTGTACGGCTTGTTGTAATAATTCGCTACGTTTGTTGTCGTCAAGGGTACGGATGGCTTCTAGGAACTTGTTATCCAGTTCGGGGTTGGAGTAACCACCATAGTTACTGCCGCCTACGCCTAAGTCTTTATTGGTTGTCGTGACCCAGTACTGGAGGAAGTTAGCTGCCTCGCCGGTTTCGGAGCCCCAGCCACCTAACGCCACGCTAAACTCTCGTTTAGCACGCTTAGGGAAATACACAGAGCGCGTCATTGTATCTACGTTGGTTTTGATACCAATGCGGCTCAGATACTGCGCAACGGCTTGTGTGAGCTGGGCATCGTTGATGTAGCGGTCATTGGTGGCTGATAGCGTTAACTCAAAGCCATCGGGGTAGCCGGCCTCAGCAAGCAACTCTTTGGCTTTTTTTGGGTTGTACTCTAGCGCGGGTGCATCCGTAATGGAGCCGAACATGCCGACGGGAATATATTGGTTAGCGGGCTCTGCGACGCCATCCATAATGCGTTCCACAATGGCCTTACGGTCGATGGCAAGAGACATTGCCTGACGAACTTTTTGATTTTGGAGAGGGTTATCGCCTTTAGGGGATTTGACTAGGGGGCTTTGGTCGCGACCGACATCAAGCTGGAAGAACATCACGCGCACGGAAGGTTTAATGGTATGACCAAAACCGCTATCCGTAATACGCTTTAGATCACGTGCAGCAGGGTTTTCGATTAAATCGAAGTCGCCCGCTAATAACCCGGTTAAGCGTGGGCCTGCACTGGGCACTGCGGTCATACGTACGTTTTTCCAGTCGGGTTTTTCGCCCCAGTAGTTTTCATTACGCTCTAGTTCAATACCTGTGCCTTTCACATACGATTTGAGCGTGTAAGGGCCAGTACCAACGACTAAGTCGCCTTTGTTAAATGCGTTTACATCAGGCCAGGCGCTGGTGACACCGCAGTTGTTCTCTGGGTCAAAGCGTAGGTTTTCATGTTGAACCACACCGTTCCAAATCATGGGGACACGCGCAAGCTCATTGGGGAGCAAGGGGTAGGGAACGCTGGTTTTAATTTGTAGGGTTTTATCGTCTTGTACTTGGATGGCTTGGATGCGACGAGCCACGTTCATTAACCCACTGCCAATGGCTGTTTCATTGTGCAAGATACGACAGAAGCTAAGGACCACATCATTCGCAGTGAACGGGTCGCCATTAGAAAAAGTCGCTTTTTCATCGAGCTTAAAGGTCCACGTGGTGTCGTCGGTGGGCTCCCATGATTTAGCCAAAGCAGGCTGAAGCTCCATATCGGGGCTCATACGTACTAAAGGCTCAAAAATATGAGAGATCAACGCTTCGTTAGGGGTGGTTTGATGGTAATGAGGATCCACGGCTGTGGGCTCAGAGGCCAAACCAATTTTTAAGGTTTGGGCAAATGCCGTGGAAGCAAAGGCACAGGCCAAGCTTAGGGTCACGGCTTTTAGGGTAAATTCGAAACGCATAGTGTCTCCAACTGAAATCAACAGAAATAGTTATGCAAAAAGTAGTATATAGAGAGGTTGTTTTCTATACAATCATAAGATTTAGAGAACGGTTTGCTTTTTTTAGAAAGGGTTTTTAGGGAAA
>NZ_JASLIX010000028.1:0-14640 GCF_030152715.1 Paenalcaligenes sp. | reverse complement strand
AAACATCCAACGCCACGAGGCCAAATCCAAAATAAATGCACCTAGCGACGGACCTAATACTGCCGTCAACGAGACCGTCATCGCGTTCAGACTTAGGCCCATAGCTAAACGCCGCAACGGATAAATATTACGTACCAAACCACCAAATAAGCACATCAGCATGGAAGAGCCCAGCCCTTGTGCAATCCGCGCTAAAATTAATGTAGTAAAATCTTGTGAAAATGCTGCGCCTAATGATGCCAATAAAAATACGGTGGTGCCGGCCGCAAACATGCGCCCCAAGCCGATGCGCTCGGCTATTGCCGACAACGGCAGCAAGGTCATCACAATAGTCAGGCTATAAGCAATGGCAACCCATACCACCGCCGCAGCCGGAATCGCCATTTCCGCGGCAATCGTCGGCAAAGCCACATTGGACATACTTGCGTCCAATACGGTAATCGCAATCGCAGCCAATAGCGTCGCCGCCGCATAATAGCGGCGGGGCTTAGGCAAACCATCCGGTAGATCTGCTATAGAAGAAGTGGAAGAACGAGTCACTCAGAAACTTAATTTTTTTGTGGACGTTGCCAAGTGGTTTTTTGCACTTGTTGTTTAGGTGATAAGACCAAACCATTTTCTGCCGTATCTCGCACCACGGTAGTGCCAGCTGCAACAGTGGTGTTTTTACCGATCGTCACCGGTGCGACCAACTGAGAATCCGAGCCAATAAAAGCGTCATCACCAATGACTGTGCGAAATTTATTAGCGCCGTCATAGTTACAGGTAATCACCCCAGCGCCGATATTCACCCGCTGCCCCACTGTAGCATCGCCAATATAGCTCAAATGGCTGGCCTTAGCGTTTTGGGCAAACTGACTGTTTTTGATTTCCACAAAGTTACCCACATGCGCTTGATCTCCCAATTGAGTTCCGGGGCGCAAGCGCGCAAAAGGACCTATAGAAACCCGCTCTGCGGCTTGGCTTTGATCAATATGACTGAATGCATGCACCACCGTGCCGGCTCCCAGCTGCGCCTCTTTAATCACGCTGTGCGGCCCAATGTGAACCCCATCACCCAAGACGACCTGCCCTTCAAAAACACAGCCGACATCAATAAATACATCACGCCCACATTGTAACTGTCCACGAATATCGATTCGCGCAGGATCAGCCAGCGTTACCCCTGACTCCATCAGCCGACGCGCTAATTCACCTTGCCAAGCACGCTCTAATTGTGCTTGCTGTAAACGACTATTAACCCCTAGCGTTTCCCACGCATGTGTAGGGTGCGCCGCATGAACAGCCACACCATCTGCTACCGAGAACCCAATAATATCCGTAAGATAATACTCTTGCTGTGCATTATTATTGTCTAAGCGAGCCAACCAATTTTTTAGTTGGGCCGTGGGTGCAGCGATAATCCCGGTGTTCACTTCGTTAATTAAATGCTCTTGAGCCGTGGCGTCTTTATGCTCTACGATGCGCACAATATGGTTAGCCTCATTACGCACAATGCGCCCGTACCCCGTAGGGTCAGTCAGAAACTCGGTTAGTACGGCCATCCCATCTTGGCGGGCTTCGATCAGTGCCTGCATGGTTGCGGTCTGCACTAAAGGCACATCCCCATATAAAATTAATGTTGTATCTGCCGCTTGCTCCCCCCCTACTAACTTAGAGACTGCCTGTTGCACGGCATGCCCCGTTCCTAGCTGTGGCTGCTGTAACACAAACTGCAAATCCGTCGCCTCGGCAAACTGCGCTTGTACCTGCTCTGCGCCATGACCCGTCACCACAATGATGGCGTCAGGCTTTAAGGCGCGGGCACTATCAACTACATGGGCGAGCATGCTTTTACCCGCAATTTGGTGCAAAACCTTAGGTAAATCAGACTGCATTCGCGTCCCTTTACCCGCCGCTAAAATTACAACATTTAACATAATAATCCTATTGTTTTATTCCTTAGGGGTGCTGGTTTTTTTTGCTGCTTTTTTGGCTACCGCTTTTTTCGCTGCAGCCTTAGTCGCTTTTTTCGCAGTACTGGTGGTTTTAGTAGAGCGTTTTACCGCCTTTTTTGCAGCGGTGGTTTTTTTGCCTAATGTCGTATCTGCCGAAGGGGTAGGCATCGTCGCAGATAAATTCTCTGCGACATTCTGTGCTTGCTGCATTGATTGTGCTGTTGCTTGCGTTAGGGTTTCGAACTGCTGCTGCATCATATCCCACCACGCTTGTCCTGCTTTAACTAATATATCGTTAGATGGATCAGCCGCCTCTGGGGTATCGGTTGATGCCGGCGCCGCTTTAGCCGAGGCAGAAGCCGTATCTGCTGCTGAGGACGACTGTCCAAACGAAGACATAGTCGCTTGCGTCATGGCCTCAGCAAGCCCAGGCATCGCCGCTAACCCCTCTTCGGCAAAGGACTTTAGCGTTGCTAGGGTGCTACGCTGAATTTCTAGGCCTTGGATCGTACTCGACAGCATGGATAAATTTAGCTGTAACCAGTTTTCAACCGCACGTAATTCTTTGATGCGCTTATCCAGATCCTCCGCAGAAGGGATCGCCGCACTCGGGTTAGATAACCCCAATGGGTTTGCTGCCATACTCTCCCACATTTGATGCATCATATTCATGCTAGTAAACAAGGGGTTGTCCTGCCCAAGCCCCATACCAGGAATATCAAAGGGATTTTTCTGCATAGGATCCACCTCCTAAAAATAATCAGGGATATGCTCGTATTATGCCTGCATTAACCGTAAGCGCACACTATCGATTAACACCATTTCCGCTTCTATAGTAAAAAGCCCCGCCTGTGCCATATCCCACCACTCGGCAATGGTTAACAAGCGAATCTCACTGACCTCACCATCTTGGTTTTTGGGAATGACGCCATCGGGCAATACACAATCATTTACTAAGACATTTTCGACTTGGTAGCCCTCAGGCAGACGCCGATACATACGTAATAACATACGCATAGGTTCTCGAGCCTTCAAATGCTCTGGCAATAAGCCGGCCTCCTCCTCGCTTTCACGCAGCAACGACGTATCCAAGTCCTCGTGTGCGGTCGCCAACCCCCCAACCAAGGTATCCCACATGTTCGGGTCAGTAGGCTTATTCGCTGCACGCTTCGCTACCCATAAACGCCCATCCTGACTCCAAGCATTTAAATGCACCGCCTGGGTTAACAAACCGAGCGGTCGCATAGCGCCCCGTTCTATTGCAGCGAGCTTTTCGCCTTCAGCGATCACATCCAAGCGCTCATCACGCCATGCTTTAACCAGCCCCGCCTCATGAAGACGCTGTGCAATATGTGCTAAAAAATCATCCAACTGTGGGCTAGGCTGATCACACCAGGCTATATGAATCGCTTCGTCTGTTACTTGCACCCCCGCTATCTCTTGCAAGCAATCTTTCGCCGCGGCTGTTGCCCACCCTGCCACCCGCCCACAAACAGTAATAGGCAAGCTACCATCAGGCGGTAAATCCTGTGCTAGGGAAACTAAGTGCTGATAACGTTGATCTAATTCAGCTAAAGATGGCAATAAAAGTGTATTTGTCATTATGATGAATCTATATTAGTGGGAGCTGTCATCGCCCATGGCGATATTGTATCGTGCACCGCTTTTTATGATTAGAACAAGTTAATGGACTACCATGGTGAGTGTATCTAAAACCCCTTCTCTGTTTTTACGCTGGCTTGCATTGTTTTTCTTGCTTAGCAGCATTTGGCTACTAGCCAGTTGCGATGCCAACTCCAAGAAATCGACATTTATTGGCCATGATATCAGTGGAACTGGCTTAGGAAAGCATCTAGCCATGCAAGATAGTAACGGACAGTTACGCACGCTGGCAGACTTTGAGGGCAAAATTGTTATCGTGTTCTTTGGTTTTACCCAATGTCCAGACGTATGCCCAACCGCCTTAAGCCAGCTAGCGCAAGCCGTCAACCAACTTGGGGAGCAAGCGGATCAGGTTCAGGTCATCATGATCACAGTTGACCCTGAACGCGATACCGGAGCTGTTTTGCAAGACTACGTGCAACTGTTTCATCCCGATTTTATTGGTTTAACTGGTACAGCGGAACAGCTCCATAAAACCGCCCAGTCTTTTAAAGCCTTTTACGTCAAAGTCCCAAGCCTGGACCCCAACCAATACAATATGGATCACTCAGCAGCTTTTTACCTAATTGACAGGCACGGCCAAGCTCGCAGCCTACTCAATGGCGATGCCAGCCCTGATGATCTTGCTCATGATATTCAGCTGCTTTTAGACGAAAAGCACTAAGACATGGATGATGCAGCGGTTTTGCTCAGACGTGACTGCTAACGTCAGGACTTACTAAAAAACGCGCAAACGCTACAATAGCTTTTTACTTAATCATTGTTTTTATGACCTCTACCGTATCGACCTCTACCGTTTTGGATTTTACCGACGTCGCCTTAGGCTACGGGGATTTCACTGTACTACAGCACATCAATCTTCAGGTCGCTCCTGGGCAAGTTGTAGCGCTGATGGGTGGCTCCGGTTCAGGTAAAACAACGCTTTTGCGTGCAGCAACTGGACAGATTGTGGCCCAAGCCGGCACAATCACAGCTTTTGGGCAGGATCTTGCTGCACTCAATGCCGAGCAGCTCCAACACATGCGTAAACGTATGGGCGTGCTTTTCCAGCATGGTGCGCTGTTTACTGACCTGAACGTCTTTGAAAATGTCGCTTTTCCGCTACGGGAACACACTAAAAAGTCAGAAATTGAAATTTCTCGCTTAGTTCTTGAAAAGCTGGATGCCGTTGGTCTGCGGGCCGCTGCACATTTGTCTATTTCTGAAATTTCAGGCGGTATGGCACGGCGTGTGGCTTTAGCACGCGCTATCGTACTGGAACCCGAGCTTATCTTATATGATGAGCCATTTGCTGGGTTGGACCCTATTTCCCTAGGGATTACCGCTCAATTGATCCGTGATTTAGCAGATCAGTTAAACTGTGCTTCGATTATTATTACTCATGACGTGCCCGAGTCTTTTAAAATCGCTGATCATGTTTATATTGTCGGCCAAGGCAAACTCATCACGCACGGCACACCTAAGCAGTTGTCTGCATCTACCGATGCATATGTACAACAGTTTTTGCATGGTAAACCGGACGGCCCCATTGCATTTAACTACCCCGTCACGCCGGCTTTTGAGCGCTGGTTAGCCCAAAGAAAACTATGAACTTTATTACCACGCCCATTTCCGCTCTAGGTAAACATCTACGCCAAAGCCTGTATGCTTTAGGCGCGTTTACTCGTTTGTTTTTTGCCCTGCTTGCGCGTACGGGTGTGATTTTTAGCCGCCCACGGCTAGTCAGCCAACAAATCCACTTTATTGGTAATTATTCCCTACTAATTATTAGTATCTCAGGCTTGTTTGTGGGCTTTGTTTTAGGTCTACAAGGCTATTACACCTTAAATCGATATGGCTCTGAAGAAGCGCTGGGGCTACTTGTTGCGCTCTCTTTAACACGCGAGCTCGGCCCTGTGGTCACCGCATTATTGTTTGCTGGGCGCGCGGGTACCTCGCTTACTGCCGAAATAGGTCTCATGAAAGCTGGGGAACAAATTGCTGCCATGGAGGTCATGGCTGTTGATCCCATGCGTCGTATTCTTGTGCCACGCTTATGGGGAGGCATGATTGCCATGCCCATTTTGGCAGCGATTTTTTCCATGGTCGGCATTATTGGTGGTTGGGTCGTAGGCGTGCTAATGATTGGCATTGACCCCGGGGCATTTTGGTCACAAATGCAAGATGGGGTAGATGTTTTTAATGATGTGCTCAATGGTGTCATCAAGAGCCTGGTCTTTGGTTTAGTCGTCACCCTAATTGCGTTATATATGGGTTGGACCGCTAAAGCCACGCCCGAAGGCGTTTCCCGTGCGACCACCCGCACCGTTATTAGCGGCTCACTCGCCGTACTGGGGCTGGACTTCTTGCTCACTGCCCTGATGTTCAGCAATTAATTTTGGAATAGTTATTATGTCAAATAACAAAAGCGATTTTTGGGTCGG
Organism: Paenalcaligenes sp.; assembly: GCF_030152715.1. Lineage (NCBI taxonomy): Bacteria > Pseudomonadati > Pseudomonadota > Betaproteobacteria > Burkholderiales > Alcaligenaceae > Paenalcaligenes > Paenalcaligenes sp. Next base: position 8,618 of record NZ_JASLIX010000028.1, on the reverse strand, counting down.
CCTATTTGTGTTACTAGGCATCATCGCCTTGGTATTTTTGGCCTTGCGCGCCGGTAACCTGAGCACTTTTTCTTTTGCTCCTACCTATCGGGTACATGCCTCTTTTGATAATCTAGGTGGCTTAAAAGTCCGCGCACCTATCAAAAGCAGTGGTGTGGTTGTTGGTCGAGTGGTCGAGATTGGCTTTGATAACCAAGAGTTCCGCGCGACAGCCGTCTTTGAAATTGATCAAAAATATCAGTTCCCCGAAGACACTTCTGCATCCATTTTGACTTCTGGGCTCTTAGGCGAGCAATACATCGGTCTGACTCCCGGAGGCAGTGACACTGACCTTAAAGATAACGACACGATTTTATACACTCAAAGCGCTGTGGTGCTCGAAGAGCTAATCAGCAAGTTCCTCTATAGCAAAGCCAGTGATTAACAGCTGTGCTTTTCGTGCCACCTTTTCACTTTAAGCCCATTATGTCTATATTGCGATCGACTATGCCCTCTACGACGTCTCGCTTAGGTCGCGTAGGCGCTATCAGCGCAACGCTAGCGTTTGTTACCGGTTGCGCTACCGTCCAAACTCCAAACCCCAACGATCCATGGGAAAGCTATAACCGCACCATGGATAAAATAAACTACAACGTAGACCAAGCACTTATCCGTCCTATTGCTAACACTTACAAAACGCTCACGCCTCGGCCTGCGCGAACCTGTATTAGCAACATGTTTAATAATCTCGGAGACGTCTGGTCAGCGGCAAATAGCTTTCTACAAGGTCGCCCCCACGATTTCTTTAACAGCCTAGGCCGGGTGTTATTTAACAGCACCATGGGTATTGGGGGCTGCTTTGATGTTGCAACTAAAAACGGTTCGAAACGTATTCCTAACGATTTTGGGACTACGCTAGGCGTATGGGGTATCGGCTCTGGTCCGTATGTGGTCTTGCCCATTATTGGACCAAGCACTGTACGTGATACCACTGCTCTCGCAGGTGGTGCCGCAGTAGGTTTTAGCCAAAGCTCTCCCATCACCTCCATTAAAAACGTACCAGTACGCAACTCTATTATGGGCTTGTACTTTGTAGATTTACGTACTGGCCTCTTAGATGCCGAAGAGCTGGTCAACGATATTGCTATTGATCGCTACAGCTTTATTCGCGATGCTTACCTACAGCGCCGCCAGTCTCTCATCAATAGCAAGTTACGTGACCCGTTTGACGATAGTTATGGTGATGATTTGCCTGACTACGAGGACTACGATGACTTCGACGACGAAGCCCCCGTTAACCCATAACTTCTATCGCCTCAAGGATGACTTATGCTGTTTGTAAAACGTTTATTTTCTACTTTTATTCTGACCTTACCCTTTTTGCTAGGCAGCCTCACCGCCCATGCAAAAATGGTCGATGCTAAACTACCTCCTGCCGAGTTTATCCAAGCTGTTGCTGATCAAACGCTAGAGGTAGTCAAACAAGACAAGGCTGCTCAAGCCGGCGATCGTCAAGCCATTAACCGCTTAGTCGATCAATATGTGTTGCCTTATGTAAATTTTGAAAAAACCACACGGCTAGCTGCCGGTCGCCACTGGCGTCAAGCAAGCCCAGAGCAGCGCCAACAGCTGGTGGACGCATTTAAAAACACTTTGATCCGTACCTATAGTGGTGCCTTAGCTAACGTAGATCAGCTTTCAGCCATTAAAGTCGGTCCTTTCCGCGGTGACCCAAATGCCGCTGATGTCGTAGTACGCTCAACCATCAGCCAAAGCAATGGTCCAGATGTTGGTGTTGACTACCGTATGGAAAACACGCCAGAAGGCTGGAAAATTTACGACTTGAACGTAGAAGGCATTTGGCTTATTCAAAACTACCGTAATCAGTTTTCCCAAGTGGTTACAGAAAAAGGGGTGGACGGATTGATTCAAACCCTCAATACTCAGTCCATGCCCGCACAAAACCCTTAAAACCATAGCCTTACCTTTAGGCTTTGGCCTACTCTCATCTATAATAGAAGTCTGGCTCATGGTGAGCCAGATTTTTATTGTGTAATCATGTCTGCCATTCAACTCGAAAACGTTTCTAAAATTTTCCCCCCTGCTAAAAAAGGGCTGTTTGGGCAAGCTTCAGGCCCTGGATTCCAGGCGCTTAAAGACATTAACCTAACGGTTGAACATGGGGAGTTTTTTGGTCTGCTCGGCCCAAACGGCGCTGGAAAAACCACCATGATCTCTATCTTGGCGGGTTTAACGCAAGCCACTACCGGTCGCGCGACTATTTGTGGCTATGATGTTATTGCCGATTACAAGAACTCCCGTCGTGCTTTAGGTGTAGTCCCCCAAGAAATTGTGTACGACCCCTTTTTTACGGTACGCGAAACCTTACGTTTGCAATCCGGCTATTTTGGGCTGCGCAATAATGATGATTGGATTGATGAAATCCTGCATAACCTAGGGCTTTCTGATAAAAATGACACCAACATGCGTGCGCTCTCAGGCGGTATGAAACGCCGTGTTCTTGTAGCGCAAGCTTTGGTGCATCGCCCTCCGGTCATTATTCTGGATGAACCCACCGCCGGCGTCGACGTGGATTTACGTCGTGGCCTCTGGGAATTCATCACCCGCCTAAATCGCGAGGGTCATACCATTTTACTGACCACCCACTACCTCGAAGAGGCCGAAGCCCTTTGTGGTCGTATCGCCATGCTTAAAGCGGGCGAAATCGTTGCATTAGACACCACGGCGGCCTTGCTTGAGCGTGTCGGTGGCGATGACCTAGAAGAAGCTTTTGTTCGTATTATGCACGCGGAAAAATAACCATGACTCAACCAACTCCTGTTAAACACTGGGGGGTGCCTGAGCCTGCGGCACCATCCTCTACACAGGCGCCTAAACTAAAGCCTCAACCCGATATGGGCTCAGGCTTTCCAGCGCTCTTTCGCAAAGAGCTCATGCGCTTTTCTAAAGTGGCATTTCAGACGGTGGCTGCCCCCGTACTGACCGCTTTACTTTATTTGCTAATTTTTGCTCATGTACTCGAAGACCGCGTTCGTGTTTTTGAAACGGTGCCTTATACTCAGTTTCTGATCCCCGGTCTCATGATGATGAGTATGTTGCAAAACTCCTTTGCGAACCCCTCCTCGTCACTCATACAAAGCCGTATCACTGGGAACTTGGTTTTTATTTTGCTACCACCCATATCCCATCGCGAAATCTATTTCGCTTATGTGGGGGCTGCCATTATCCGTGGATTAACGGTCGGCATTTGTGTCTGGTTGGTCTCCCTCTTTTTTGTGCGTTTGCCTGTTGCGCATCCGCTCTGGGTGATTAGCTTTGCCGTCCTATCTTGCGGTATTATGGGCTCTCTTGGGGTCATTGCAGGTTTATGGTCTGAAAAATTCGACCAGCTCGCTGCATTCCAAAACTTTTTAATCATGCCAGCCACCTTTTTATCTGGTGTGTTTTATTCTATTCATAGCCTGCCACCTTTTTGGCAAGCCGTATCGCACTGGAACCCCATTTTCTATACCATTGACGGTTTTAGATATGGGTTTTTCGCCGCCTCAGACGTGTCACCATGGCATAGCTTAGCCGTGGTTGGTTCTGTGTTTGTGGTGCTTTGTTTACTCTCGCTACGCCTGCTTGCTTCAGGTTATAAACTACGGAATTAAAATATGTTGCCGACACCCGAACTCGTACAAAAGTACATTGCCGACAACTTGAACTGTGAACACATCGAAGTCCAAGGGGATGGCTCTCACTTTGAAGCCATCATTGTTAGCCCTGCCTTTGAAGGCAAAAATCGTATCCAACGTCACCAAGTTGTATATGCCGCACTGGGTGACCGCATGAAAAGCGAAATCCATGCGCTATCCATGCGTACTTATACTCCCGAAGAATACAAGGCTCTATAATGGATAAACTACGCATCACCGGTGGCCAGAAACTCCACGGGGACATTACTATTTCTGGCGCCAAGAATGCGGCGTTACCGATACTTTGTGCCAGTCTACTCACCGCCGACGACATACAACTGCACAATGTCCCACGGTTACGCGATATTGATACGGCATGCCAACTGCTCGCGCAGCTTGGCGTGCGCGCTCATACCGAAGGCGAGTCCATTACGCTCAATGCCTCTGCCATCACTAGCCTAGAAGCCCCTTACGAGCTCGTCAAAACCATGCGGGCTTCTATTTTGGTGCTTGGTCCACTGCTAGCGCGCTTTGGTAAAGCCCGCGTCAGTCTACCCGGCGGCTGCGCTATCGGGCAACGACCCGTTGACCAACATATCAAAGGCTTACGCGCCATGGGCGCCGACATCGAACTAGAGCACGGCTTTGTGGTCGCTACCGCCTCACGCCTAAAAGGCGCCACAATTCGTACCGATATGGTCACTGTGACCGGAACAGAAAATCTGCTGATGGCAGCCGTACTCGCCGAAGGCGAAACCATTCTTGAAAATGCGGCCCAAGAGCCCGAAATCGTGGATCTGGCCGAACTCCTTATTAAAATGGGCGCCAAAATTTCTGGCCATGGCACAGAGCGTATTGTGATCCAAGGGGTGGATAAACTTCATGGCGCCACCCACGCCATTATGCCCGACCGCATCGAAACGGGTACGTTTTTATGCGCTGTGGGTGCAACGGGTGGGGATATTTTACTGCGCAATACTGCAGCCAGCACATTACAGTCCACTTTGGATAAACTCACCAAAGCAGGCGTCAACATTGAATGCGGCCCAGACTGGATTCGTGGTCGTATGGACCAACGTCCTCAGTCCGTCAGCTTTAGCACCGCCGAGCACCCGGGTTTTCCTACGGACATGCAAGCGCAGCTCATGGCACTCAATGCCCTAGCCAATGGCACAGCGATTATTGTTGAAAATATTTTCGAAAACCGCTTCATGCATGTCCAAGAGCTTATCCGCCTAGGTGCCAAAATTGAAACCGATGGCCACACCGCTCGCGTCAAAGGCGTAGAAAAACTACTCGGTGCGCGCGTAATGGCAACCGATTTACGTGCATCTGCTAGTCTCGTTATTGCCGGCTTAGCCGCCCAAGGCGATACCATTATTGATCGTATTTATCATTTAGATCGCGGTTATGACCGCATGGAAAACAAACTCGCAGCCGTAGGCGCTCAAATCGAACGCCTGCATCAGGAATCCCTATGAGTCCAGCCAACCCAAACCGTCCCTTGACCTTAGCCCTTTCCAAAGGTCGAATTTTTGATGAAACCATGCCCTTGTTAAACCAAGCAGGCATCGACGTTTTAGAAAACCCAGAAAGCTCACGCAAACTCATCTTGCCAACCAACTCACCGGATGTACAAATCATCATTGTGCGGGCAACCGATGTGCCCACCTATGTGCAATATGGTGCCGCACATATCGGTATTGCTGGCAAAGACGTTCTCTACGAGCATATGGAGCATCACCCAGGCGGTTTGTATCAACCTGTGGACTTAAACATTGCGCGCTGCCGTATGTCTGTGGCGGTCCCCGAAGGCTTTGATTATCACAATGCTGTCAAACAGGGATCACGCTTACGGGTTGCAACCAAATACACGCGTGCAGCCCGCGAACACTTTGCCAGCAAAGGTGTCTACATAGACCTTATTAAACTCTATGGCTCCATGGAGCTAGCCCCCCTGGTTGGTTTAGCGGATGCTATTGTGGACTTGGTTTCTACAGGTGGTACCTTACGTGCCAACCGGTTGGTCGAGGTCGAGGAAATCTCCCAAATTTCCTCTCGACTCATCATAAACCAAGCCGCCATGAAAACCCGCCAAACTCAACTTCAGCCCCTAATTGATGCTTTAATGCACGCTGCTGTTGAGCCAAAGCCCAAAAACTAGGCGAACCGATATACACTATTTACATGTATTCGCTTTGGAAACTTTGTTCTTATGACCGTTATTCGCCGTTTGCAGTCTGACTCTGCCCTATTTCAAGCTGAACTCACACAGCTACTTGCCTTCGAGGCATCCCAAGATGCCTCTATTGAAAACGCCTGTAGAGAGATTTTGCAGCAGATCCGCCAGCGCGGAGATGCCGCTCTAATCGAATACACCCATCGTTTTGATGGTGTACAAGTACAGCATGCGCATGAGCTCGAGATCTCACACGACGAATTACAACAAGCGCTAGTAGGCTTACCCGCTGACCAACGCGACGCTCTAGAGACCGCCGCGCAACGGATTCGGCAATACCATGAACATCAACGAGGCCAAAGCTGGACCTACACCGAAGACGATGGCACCACTTTAGGCCAAAAAGTTACCCCTCTGGATCGAGTCGGGCTTTACGTCCCCGGTGGCAAAGCTGCCTATCCCTCCTCGGTATTAATGAATGCGCTTCCCGCCAAAGTAGCGGGGGTTCAAGAGCTCATCATGGTCACCCCCACCCCCCATGGCGAGCGCAATCCATTGGTTTTAGCTGCAGCTGCACTAAGCGGAGTAGATAAAGTCTACGCCATTGGCGGAGCCCAAGCTGTTGGGGCGCTGGCCTACGGCACAGAAACCATCGCTGCCGTCGATAAAATCGTTGGCCCTGGCAACGCCTATGTGGCCGAAGCCAAACGCCGCGTTTTTGGTACAGTAGGGATCGATATGATCGCTGGCCCTAGCGAAATCCTCATCATTGCGGATGGCAGCGCTCCGGCAGAATGGGTCGCCATGGATTTATTCTCTCAAGCAGAACATGACGAGCTGGCCCAATCCATCTTACTTTGCCCCAGCGCCGATTACCTAGATGCCGTAGAGCAAGCCATTCAAGACCTATTACCCACGATGCCTCGTGCCGAGATCATCAAAAAAAGCTTAGCCGATCGTGGTGCCCTGATTAAGGTCAGAAATCTACAAGAAGCCTGTGATATTGCTAACTTTATCGCACCAGAGCACTTAGAAATCTCTACCGTTAATCCCGAAAACTGGCTAGAGCATATCCGTCATGCTGGGGCGATTTTCCTTGGGCACTATAGCTCAGAATCACTCGGTGATTATTGCGCCGGCCCAAACCATGTCTTACCCACTTCTCGCACTGCGCGTTTTTCCTCGCCCCTAGGGGTCTATGATTTTCAAAAACGTAGCAGTATTATTCAAGTATCCCAATCTGGGGCACAAAGCTTAGGTCCAATTGCTGCAACCCTTGCTAAAGGCGAAGGTCTATTCGCACACGCAGCAAGTGCCGAGCTTCGTCTCCAAGATTCTTAATTTATTACTTACTATGCGTACTGCCGAAGTTACTCGTAATACCAGCGAAACCCGTATTCGCGTGTCGATCAATTTAGACGGTACCGGTCGTCAAAACCTAAATAGTGGCGTGCCCTTTTTGGATCATATGCTCGACCAAATCGCACGCCATGGCATGATTGATCTGGACATTCATTGCGATGGGGACACTCATATCGACGACCACCACACGGTGGAAGACATTGGTATTACTCTAGGTCAGGCGGTGGCAAAAGCCATCGGGGACAAAGCGGGTATTCGTCGTTATGGACATGCTTATGTGCCCATGGACGAAGCCTTATCCCGTGTTGCCATCGACTTCTCCGGCCGTCCAGGTCTGTTTTATTTTGTCGACTTTACCCGCGCTCGCATCGGTAACTTTGACGTAGACTTGGCTCGTGAGTTTTTCCAAGGCTTTGTTAACCACGCCCAAGCCACGGTACACATTGATAACCTGCGCGGTGAGAATGCTCACCACCAATGCGAAACCATTTTTAAAGCCTTTGGTCGCGCCGTTCGTATGGCACTGGAAATGGACCCACGTAATGAAAACGTGATCCCCTCCACCAAGGGTGTACTCTAACCTTTAGCTTGTTCACTTTTACGCATTTATTGGCTATAACATCATGCTACTCATTCCTGCCATCGACCTCAAAGACGGACGCTGTGTACGTTTGCGCCAAGGCGCACTAGATGACGTTACTGTTTTCTCCGATGATCCCGCTGCTATGGCGGAACAATGGCTAGACCAAGGGGCGCGACGTCTGCATCTGGTCGATCTTAACGGCGCATTTGCTGGCAAACCTGTCAACCAAGACGCCATTGCAGCGATTTTGGATGCCGTCAATGACGAGATCCCGGTGCAAATTGGTGGTGGTATCCGTGATCTCGACACCATTGAGACTTATCTTGATATGGGTATGCGTTATGTCATTATTGGCACCGCTGCCGTAAAGAGCCCTGGTTTTTTACGTGATGCCTGTAGCGCCTTTCCCGGTAGCATTATTGTTGGGCTAGACGCCCGTGATGGCAAAGTTGCCACCGATGGCTGGAGCAAAGTCTCCCGCCACGATGTGCTTGACCTTGCCAAAAAATTCGAGGACTACGGTTGCGAGTCCATCATTTACACTGACATTGGTCGTGACGGCATGCTCTCTGGCGTTAACATCGAAGCCACCGTACGTTTAGCTCAACACGTCAATATCCCTGTTATCGCCTCCGGTGGGGTTACCGATATCAAAGATATCAAAGCCTTATGCGAAGTCGAGAACGAGGGTGTAGAGGGTGTGATTTTAGGCCGGAGTATCTACGAAGGCACCTTGGACTTCGCCGAGGCGCAAACCTTTGCTGACGAGTACGAAGCATGAAATCTGAACCATCTTGCCGTATTATCCCCTGCCTTG
>NZ_JASLIX010000117.1:0-50105 GCF_030152715.1 Paenalcaligenes sp. | reverse complement strand
TTTCGCTTAATTATTGCTTCTGACCAATTTGAGGGGCTCACAACCTTGGCCAAACACCGCCTTATTTACGAGCATGTCCAAGACCTGATCCCCCACCCCATCCATGCTCTTGCTATCGAACTGAAATAAAAAAGGATTTTTCATGAAAAGACTTGCTGTACTAACCCTAAGCTGTGCGTTAGCCGCACCGTTGGCTGCTCAGAACGTCGCTACCGTCAATGGCCAAGCCATTACCCAACAACAACTGGACGAGTTCGTTAGCCTACTTGTCAAACAAGGGGCGCAAGACAGCCCAGAGCTACGCAATCAGGTCAAAGAGGAAATGACCATTCGCCTTGTCGCAGTTCAAGAGGCAGAAAAACTTGGCCTCAACAAAAAATCCGAAGTCGCCCAAGAACTAGAGCTCGCTCGCCAAGGGATTTTAGTGCGTGCTTTACTCAACGACTATATTGAAAAAAACCCCTTAAGTGACAAAGCCCTAAAAGACGAATACGATCAACTAAAAAAAGCTGAAGCTGGCAAAAAAGAATACAAAGTCAGTCATATTCTGGTCGAGGACGAAGCCGAAGCCAAACAGCTATTAGCCGATATTAAAGCGAAAAAAATCAGCTTTGCCGACGCCGCCAAACAAAAATCCATTGATTCCGGTAGCGGCGCTCAGGGCGGAGACCTTGGGTGGGCACCTAATACCATCTATGTGGCCGAATTTGCACAAGCAGTAGAAAAGCAGAAAAAAGGCGAGCTCAGCGCCGCTCCCGTTCAATCTCAGTTTGGTTGGCACATTATCCAAGTCAACGATGTGCGTGATATGAGCTTCCCTAGCTTTGAGGAAGTCAAACCACAACTCGAGGAGATGCTCCGTCAAAAACAATTGACCGAGTACCAAGAGTCGTTGATGAAAAAAGCAAAAATCAATTAAACCCACAAAAAAGCCCCAACCAGTTTACCCGTTGGGGCTTTTTTTACTTACAGAGCATATATCAAGAGACCAGTAGCTGCTGCAAGCCCGCTTCGTCTAAAATCGTAATACCTAACTGCTCGGCGCGCGTTAGCTTCGATCCTGCTTCTGCTCCTGCCACCACATAATCCGTCTTTTTTGAAACAGAACCTGTGACTTTACCACCAGCTGCTTCAATTTGTGCTTTGGCCTCGTCACGTGTCCAGTTAGGCAAAGTTCCCGTTAATACAAAGGTTTTACCAGCAATCGCACTAGCAGTCGTCACTGCTGTCTGTGCCGGAGACTGAGGCTGTACCCCAACCTGTTGTAGCTGCTCTAGGACCTGAATGTTATGCGGTTCGGCAAAAAAATGAGCAATAGATGCCGCCACAACCGGCCCTACATCATTAACCTGTAGCAGTTGCTCTTGCGTTGCCTGCATAAGATGCGAGAGTGTTCCAAAATGCTCAGCCAGCGCTTTGGCTGTGGCTTCACCAACATGCCGAATTCCCAATGCATAAATCAAACGCGCTAAAGGCGGGGTTTTAGCCGCAGCAATCGCCTGAACCACATTTGCAGCCGACTTCGCCCCCATACGCGGATAAGCCGCCAGCTCCAGGGTTTGTAAAGTAAATAAATCTGCTAGGTTTTTCACACGACCACTATCGACCAGTTGCTCTATGAGCTTAGTGCCGAGGCCTTCGATATCCAGCGCCTTACGACTGGCCGCATGCTCCAAGCTCTGCTTACGTTGCGCCGCACAGACCAGCCCCCCCGTACAACGAGCAATGGCCTCGTCTTCGGGGCGCTCAATCGCAGAACCGCAGACGGGGCATTCTGTAGGGAACACAAACTGCTGTGTATGCGCTGGCCGTAAATCTAATACCGGAGCCACTACCTCGGGAATCACATCCCCAGCGCGACGTACAATTACGGTATCACCGATACGCACATCCTTACGTCGAATCTCGTCTTCATTATGCAAGGTCGCATTGGTAACAGTAACCCCGCCTACTTCGACTGGCTCTAAGCGAGCAACCGGTGTTATGGCACCCGTTCTCCCGACTTGTACCTCGATAGCGAGTAGCTTCGTCGTGGTTTCCTGAGCTGGAAATTTATGCGCAATTGCAAAGCGCGGGGCTCGTGCCACAAAGCCTAAAGCGCGCTGCCAGGCTAAATGGTTTACCTTATACACCACGCCATCAATTTCATACGGTAAGGCTTCGCGCTCGGCCATGGTTCGTTGATAAAAATCCATTAAAGCCTGCACCCCCTGTAACACCGCTCGATGCGAATCCACAGGGAAACCAAACTGTTGCAGCCAATCTAACATGTCAGACTGGGTCGAAAAAGGCTCAGCTTGGTCCGTGTCCCCAGCAAACAGATCCGCTTGAGTTCCCGATGGCATTTCTATCGCCCCCCAGCCATAAGCATAAAAGCGCAAAGGGCGTTGTGCTGTGACTTTCGGATCAAGTTGGCGCAAGCTGCCCGCTGCCGCATTGCGTGGATTAGCAAAAGGTTTTTCCCCTCGCTGGTGCTGCTGCTGGTTTAATACGATAAAATCCGCATGGTGCATTAAGACCTCGCCACGCACCTCTAGCACCAAAGGCCAAGTGCTGGGCTCCCCTTGCAACTGCAAAGGAATGGATTTAATCGTACGTACATTAGCCGTAATATCCTCACCGGTATAGCCATCACCTCGTGTAGCAGCTCGCACAAGCACACCCTTTTCATAACGCAAGCTAACCGCTAAACCATCAAATTTATATTCTGCGTTATAGGATAAGGATTCGGTGGCTTTTAATAACCCCTGCTGTTTTAGACTGTCTGTAACCCGCTTATCAAAGGCGATTAACTCGTCCTCAGCAAAAGCATTCCCTAATGACAACATGGGTACCGCATGAGCAACAGGGCTAAAAGCGCTAGAAGGTGTAGCCCCTACACGCTGTGTAGGCGAATCGGCTGTCACCCACTCCGGATGCTCCGCTTCCAGTTGCTGGAGCTCACGCAACAAAGCGTCATATTGCGCATCCGCAATGAGCGGGTCATCCAACACATAGTACCGATAGTTATGATAATGCAGTTCTTTTTTTAATGCTTCTAAACGCTGCTTCACGCAAAAACCCGCTGTGTACGTGGCTCGCCGGCATAAAAACCAGCTTGCTCAATTTGTTCATACATTTGATAAAGCTGTTGATCAATTTCATCATCAAAATGATCCGTTAACAGCTGTCCCTGATCATCGACCAGCTCACCACCTAAACGAGCTGCCAAATCCCGCCCTACTGTCGCCATACGACTGAAAGCCTGCTCATCTTTAGGACTATTTGGTAAGTCCAATAGAAAATCCAAACGCTCAACCGAAGCTGACAACATAGCTAAAGCAGGCTTACCATTAAACAACAAGGTAAAACGCGGCAAGCCTGAGCTTGCCAACCATGCCAATTGCTGGCCATACTCCATAAAACCAGCACTCACTACAACTTGGCGCACGGTTTCTGTAGGAATGGGCTCTGCCAAACGCAAACTTAAGCCCACCTGAGCATCTAGGCTCGCACACAGCTGATCTAACTGCTGTGCTTGTGCCACGACTTCGGCCTGCTCCGGCCCATCTACCGTGCCATCTAGCTGTTGAGCTAAATTTTGGGCTGCCATCCATAACCGAGACCAATCAATATCCGTAAGGGGGCCACGACGGTTCGCCAATAAAACAACCAGCTGTATCGAAGTATAGGCTTCTTGATCATGAGGGTAAGCATGATGCTCACCATTAACCGCTGTAGCAAATAGTCGTACGGGCTTCGTATCCACACGTAAATAAGCCCGCAACAAATCGATGAGCTCACCCCCTGGCACGGGCTGGGGAAAATGCACATCAATCACAGCTTCTGTAGTGGGATCTATCTCTTCGGCCGGAATAGCCGGTTCCGCTTTATCCTCGGCTAATGTTTCCGCTATACGTACCGTTGGCTCACGCCGCTCCTTATCCGCTTCTAGCTGTGCCATCAGTGGATCAGCAGGTACTTCGGGAAATTTCCCCTGCATTTTGCGGCGAATACGTCGATCTTGCCACCAGTTGAACACTACGACCAGCAAAATCAGTACCGCCCCCAGCGCCACCAACCCTATTTGCAAATCACTCATTATGCGACCCGACCCTTTTTTAGGCTAAACATATTAACGATATTATGACAATATTATTGCGCCATTTCGACTGCAGCAGCCATATCTACAGCAACAATACGGGAAACCCCCTGTTCTTGCATGGTCACTCCAACCAGTTGCTTGGCCATTTGCATAGCAATTTTATTGTGAGAAATAAATAAAAACTGTGTTTGATCACTCATACTCTGAACTAAATTGGCATAGCGCTCTGTGTTGGCATCATCTAAAGGCGCGTCGACCTCATCCAGCAAACAAAATGGTGCGGGGTTTAGTTTAAAAAAAGCAAAAACCAAAGCCGTTGCTGTCAATGCTTTTTCTCCACCCGATAAAAGTTGGATTGTACTATTACGCTTACCCGGTGGCTGAGCCATGACCTGAACACCTGCATCAAGAATTTCATCCCCTGTCATCATTAGTTTGGCTTCCCCCCCACCAAAAAGTTGTGGAAACAGATTACCAAAATGCTGATTAACTTCGTTAAAAGTACTTTGTAGCAATGCTCGCGTTTCTCTATCAATTTTTCGAATCGCGTTCTCTAGGGTTTCTATGGCTTGAGTCAGGTCATCATGTTGCGACTGAAGATACTGTTGGCGCTCTTGAGCCAAACGGAGCTCCTCTAGGGCTGCCAAGTTAACCGCCCCAAGTGCTGTAATCGCTCGGTTCACGCGCTGTACTTCTGTCTGTAGCCAAGTGACTTTATGCCAATTTTCGGGTTGCTCTTGCATAAAAGCCGCTAAATCCTGCCGATCCACCTGCTGAGCGTTTAGCTGCTCAGCATATTGCTCTACGGTCATACGAGCCGCTTGCTCTGCAAGCTGCAGCTCAATGACTCGTTGACGTAAAGGCTCAATCCCATCCCCAGTCTGGTGGCGGTTTTGCTCTAAGTCTTGTAGCTGCATCGCAAGCTCTGCTAAATGTTTTTGCTGCTGCTGTACCTGATCCTCTTGCTCTACACGCTGCTCTAAAGCCTCTTGCAACATCGCATGTAGTTCATCCACATCGATATGCTCGTATTCACTCTCTAGACCAGCAAGCTCCATTTGCGTACGCTGAGCCAAATCGAATGCTTGCTGCTGACTACGTAAAAGCTCATCAACACGAGCCTCTATTAAGCTTTTATTATATTGTAAGCGCTGATGTTGCTGTTCGATTTCACGCAACTGCTGGCGTAATTGCTGACAGATATCGTCAATATCCGTTAACTTCTCCTGGTACTGCTCGATGTGCTCATTGAGCTCTTCGATTTGCCATGTGAGCTCTTCTTGCTGTAAAGCAATCTCCTCGCTCTGTAACCGGTAGGTATCCAACTGCTCTGTTATTTCTTCGATCTCTTGCTTTAACTGTTGCTTGCGTTGTTGTGCTTGCTGCTGAATCTGCAACGCCTGCTGATAGACAAAACGCTGCTCATGCATTTGTTGCGTATTCGCTTGCACCTGCTGTATCTGCTGTTGCACCGCTAAACGCGTTTGCTCCACGTGTTGTTGAGCCTGCTCAAATTGTGTTTGTGCCACATCTACATGTAAGCGCTGTGCTTTCGCTGCTTTCTTTTGCTCCTCGATCAGCTGCTGTCTAGCGAGCACACCGGCCTGCTCTGAGTCGGCAGCGTACAATAAAACCTGATAGGCTTGGACGATATGCCCTTCGGGAGTCACCAACATCGCTTCGGCAGGTAGTTTTGCTCGCTGAGCCAAAGCCTCAGAAAAAGTAGGAACACTATACACATGAACTAGCATCGCTGCTAGGGTGGTCTCCCAAGCTGAATCTTTAAGTCGAATCTTATTAAATAAAGGCTCAGCAAAGTCCACGGCATTCGTTGCCGGTGACAAGAATAGCTCTTGCTCAGCCTTACTAAACCCAACACGCGCCGGCGGACTAGCCTGCATAGATGTTAACTCGCTCCAGTCTTTTAACACCAAAGCTTGTAAACGCTGACCAAGCACAGCCTCGACCGCTTGCTCCCACCCTGGCTCTACTTGCAACATCTGCCACAAACGTGACTTGTGAGCGAAACCATGGGTACTTAACCACCCTTCTAGTTCCTCTTGTCGCTGCACTTGCTGCTGCACGCTTTCTAAAGCAGTCAGTTGCGCTTCAATTTGTGTCAATAGCTGTTGCTGCTCATGCAATAATTTTTGCTTTTGTTGCTGCTGCTCGCGTGCAACATCTAAAGCCTGCTCTAGTTCTTGTAACTGCCGCTGGGAGGCATGGGCTTTTTGCTCCGCCGCAGTCGCTTGCTCATGCAGCCTCTCGATCTCCTGCGGCTGGGCCTGATGCAGCTGCTGCCACTCCTCCTGATAACGTCGCTGGCGATGCAATAATTGCTCTTGCTGTTGTTGCAATGACTGTCGCCTTTGTTCTGCTAACGCTACCTGATGCTTCGCCTCTTGTTGTTGCTGCACCAACTGGTCACGCTTGGCTTGAAGTTGATGCTGCTGTTGTTCTGCTGGCTCTAGCTGCTCTTGCATCTGTTCAATACGCATCAAGCTTTCTTCTATTTGCCCAGCCAACTCTTCAAGCTCCAGCTGCTTTTGCTCTAGCTCGGCCGCGCTGTCCTGATGCAGCTGCTCCCATTCTTTTTTTTGCTGCTCAAGTTGTTGCTGGCGTTGCTCCATACGCGTTTGCGCCGTATTCGCGTGTTGAATATCGGCTTCAATTCGGCTCACTGTTGCGTTGATCTGATACAGGCCCCCTTGCGCTTTTTGTACCTGCTCTGTGGCATCAAAATGCTGCTGTCGCAATTGCTCAATGCGAGCCTCGGTATTGCGCATCGTCGCCATGGCTGCTTCCACTTCGTTTTGAGCCTGCTCTATAGCTAAAAAATGTCGCTTTTGCTCCTCACGAGCTTGGTTTTCTTTCAGCCACCACAGCACATGTTGCTTTTTTTCGCCTTCGGCTTGCAGCGCCTGATATGTTTTAGCCACTTCGGCTTGAGCCTCTAGGCGTATTAACTGCTGCTCAAGCTCCTGCAAAATATCCTCTAAACGCGTCAGATTTTCCCGCGTATCACGTAGCCGACTCTCGGTTTCTTTACGTCGCTCTTTATAACGGGAAACGCCCGCTGCTTCCTCTAAATAAACACGTAGCTCCTCTGGCTTGGCTTCAATAAGCCGGTTAATCATTCCCTGACCAATAATGGCATAACCACGCGCCCCTAGCCCCGTACCAAGAAACATATCATTGATGTCTCGACGACGTACTTGCTGGCCGTTAATAAAATAACCGCTGGTTCCATCGCGAGTCAGCTCTCTACGTACCGCTATCTCGGTATAAGCACCCCACTGCCCCGTAATGCGCCCTTCGGCATTATCAAAGGTTAGCTCTACCGAAGCACGTGCTGCAGGCTTACGCTGATCCGAACCATTAAAAATTACATCCTGCATGGAGCCACCACGTAGCTCCGAGGCACGGCTTTCCCCCAGCACCCAACGTACTGCATCAATAATATTTGACTTACCACAGCCATTTGGCCCTACGACCCCCACTAACTGGCTTGGGGTAGGAATCACCGTCGTATCGACAAACGACTTAAAACCCGATAATTTAATTTGTGTTAGACGCACTAAAAACCCACTAGGCAAAATAGTTACAGCTTTCGTATGATAACGCAGTCGCTTCGCAAACGTGTTCCTTTAGCCAGAAAAATAACATAAGGCTATACTGAGTTACATCCAATCAAAATCACCTACGTGGGGATTTTCATCCCACCTCTTCATCGAGATACGTTTTGAATAAAGGTTTCTATCTAGTTATGGCAGCGCAAGCGCTGTCTTCTGTTGCTGATAACGCATTATTAATCGCCGCCATCGCTTTAATCGCCGACCTAAGCGGGCCCGATTGGATGGTTCCCCTTATGAAATGGTGGTTTGCTTTGGCCTATGTCGCCTTAGCGGCGTTTGTAGGCGCTTTTGCCGATGCATTCCCTAAAGGGCGTGTGATGTTTATCACCAATGGCATCAAATTTATCGGCTGCGCCTTGATGTTTAATTTGCATACTTTGGCTAGCACCCAAGACATGCAACTGTTTTACATCTTCTTTGCCTACACACTGGTCGGCATTGGTGCCGCGGCCTACTCACCGGCTAAATACGGTATTGTCACCGAAATGCTCAAGCCTGAGCTCTTAGTCAAAGGCAATAGCTGGATCGAGGGTCTAACCGTGCTTTCTATCATTGTAGGGACGGTATTAGGCGGCGTTTTAATCCACCCCGATATTAGCCCCACCCTCCAAAACACGCCCGGTATCAATCAAATGGCAACCAATCGAACCGAGGCCGCCATTTTAATCATTGGTTTTATTTATCTTGCGGCGGCAGCCTGCAATTTACTCATTCCTAAAACCCATGTTCACTACCCCCAGCAAAAAACCAATCCTTTTGCCTTGATTCATGATTTTAAAGGCTATGTCTGTGTGCTTTGGCAAGACAAGCTAGGCCAAATTTCGCTTGCTGTCACCACCCTTTTTTGGGGTGCTGGTGCCACCTTGCAATTCATCGTTATTGAGTGGGGCGCGCAACAGCTCGGCTACCGTTTAGATCAAGCCTCAATTTTAATGGGGGTCGCAGCCCTAGGAACAATTGTAGGCGCCTATTTAGCCGGTAAAGTTCCTCTGAAAAAAGCCTTATCTGTACTGCCTATGGGGGTAGCTATGGGGCTAGTGGTACTACTGATGCCTTTTGTCAAAAGCACATGGGCCGTACATAGCTTATTACTTTTAATTGGCGCTACTTCTGGCTTTTTTGTTGTTCCCATGAATGCTCTCTTACAGCATCGCGGTCATGTGCTTTTGTCTGCTGGACACTCGATTGCTGTGCAGAATTTTAACGAACAGCTGAATATTCTTTTTATGTTAAGCCTTTATAGCCTACTATTGTGGTTACGCTTACCCATCAATGTCATCATTATGATTTTTGGCTTACTCGTAGCCACTATGATGATGGTGTTTATTTACTGGAATAAACAAAATCATAAACGCGACCCCCTTCTTTCACAGTGCATTGGCGAAGAGGGTCACGGCAAAGCATTACAAGAGCGCTAACTGCTTGCGCTGCATATAAAAATCGTTTAGATAAGCCGATTCATAAGCATACGCCACTTGTAACAACAAGCGCTCATTGAGCTGTGCTCCAACTAGTTGTAACCCTATGGGCAAATTTTCTCCAACTCGCCCATAGGGTATGGATATGGCTGGGTGCCCAGTTAGGTTAAATGGAGCGCAATGGTGGGTAGTTGCGGAGAATAAATCGTGGGTATCCCCACCTAAAGTTAAGGTATCCACTCCAATTTTTTGCATACCAAAACCCACTGTGGGCGTAACCAGAAGATCCACGTCTAAGAACAACGCGTTAAACTGCTCTGTTAATCGCTGTTGCTCCTGTCGAGCGTAAATATAATCCATTGGTGTAAACTGTGCGACAGAACGCAAGGCCTGAAGTACATCCTCGCCAAACAGGGACTCTGCCTCTTGCAAACGTTGGGCATGCTCGGCCGCCGCCTCACAAATCGCCAGTGTAAATAACGTACCAATATGGTCTTGATTCACGGGCACAGGCACCTCAACCAAAATAGCACCTAGATCCTGTAACTGTTTCAGCGCTTTTTCATAATGTGCCTTAACCTCTGGTTCCACATACTGCTGAAAATAGGTCATCGGTACACCAATCCGGACACCTTTTATATCCCGCTTTAACCCTGTCAGATAATCCGATTGATCGTATATACCCAACAAAAAAGCCATATCAGAAACCGTTTTCGCTAAAGGCCCCACATGATCTAAAGACAAGGAAATAGGACGTGTGCCTTTTGCCGAAATATGATGACGCGATGTTTTAAATCCAACTACCCCACAAGCCGCTGCAGGAATACGAATCGAGCCACCCGTATCGGTACCTAAAGTTGTCACTGCCAAATCAGCCGCTAAAGCAGCTCCACACCCGCCACTCGACCCTCCAGGCGTATATTCTGGATTCCATGGATTTTTTACTGGCCCATAAAAAGGGTTGTTACTGGTAATACCAAACGCATACTCATGCATATTTAACTTACCCAAATTCACCGCACCCGCTTGTTGCATCACCTGCACAGCGGGAGCTGTATGATCGGGGACATAGTTTTTCTCCACCGCCGAACCGCTGGTTGTTCGCAGGCCCTGAGTCAACAAATTATCTTTATAGGCAACGGGGATACCCTCTAGAGGGCCAACGGGATCCTGATGCTGATAACGCTGTGTAGCAATCGCAGCCTGCCGTCGAGCTTGTTCCGCATTCACCGTAATATAAATATTGAAACCGTGATGTTTTTCTATGCGTGTTAAGTAATCCTCGACGATCTCAGACGGTGATACTTTTTTTTCTATATAAAGCTGGCGCAATGTAAGTAAATCATAATGGGCCATCTTGTCTCCTCATTCCTTTATTTTATGTTGTCATTAAGCGCTTACATAGTAGCAAATCTGCCCACGCGCGGGCTTTTAACTGTGGGCGTAATAAAATAGATGCGGGGTGATAACTCACAATTGTGGGCAGCGTTATCCCTTCAGGACTTTTCCAATGGTGAACTTCCCCACGCAAAGCCTCAAAATCCCCTTGTAAAAATATCGCCGTGGCCTTCGATCCCAATAACAATAAACGCTTTGGTTGTAAAAGCTCTATTTGCCGCAACAACACACCAAAACAAGCCTGTATGTATTCCATTTGCGGCTGACCTGCAGAACGACATTTTAATAACTGCGTCATGTACATCTGCTCAAAAGGCACAATACCAATGCTTTGCATTTGTGCTGCAAATAACTCCCCACTTTTACCCTGCATCGGTAAGCCTGCTAGCTCTTCGTAGCTACTCGGAGCAGAACTAATCACCAACCAATCCGGTTGCTGCTGCTGGCCTGCCCCCACAACCACTTGTTGTCGCTGCTCATGCAAAGCACACTGTTGGCACTGCTGTACATAAGCGTGCAATTGCTCCCAGCCCATTTGCTCTACATCGATTTGGGATACATCCGTCGTCGCACCTACGCGTGTCGTTAATACCGTATCCTGCGTCACCTTAGGGAGAGCAGACGGTGTCGTCTCCGGCGCCAATAAGGCCTTGGCTTGAGCTAAAGCTTCTTTCGCCTGAATAGGCACAACCGAAGAAGAAGTCATCACAGGTGCCGAGACGGATTTCATCTGGGCGGGTGCCGACACTGATTTACGATAAGGCGCTAGAAACGGAGAGGCAACACCAATTTCTTGGAGCCAACTTGTTTGTAAAGCAGATAATTGAAGAGAAGGCATGGGTATAGGTAATTAAGCCAGTATTTTTGTATAGAGCACCGCGTCTTCGCGCTGCTGCTCAGGCAATGCATAATAATTTTTTCTGACACCCACCTGAACATAACCTGCCCCTTCGTACAAGGCAATAGCAGGCTGATTCGACGCTCGCACCTCAAGATGTATATTTTTCGCACCTTGGGCTCGTGCGTGTTGTTCTGCATAACAAAGAAGCTGTTGAGCAACCCCCTGCCGTTGGGCCACAGGCGCCACCCCAATAAGCAAGAGCTCCCAATCCTCTTGCGCTGGCATCATCACCGCATAAGCCACGACCTTATCTGCTTGTGAAGCCACCCACAACACATGACCACTCGCCATACTACTTTCTAAAGCTGATTGTGACCAAGGCGCAAACTGCAACTCTGTCTCTAAAGCTGCTACTTCGGCTAAGTCCGTCGCTACTGCCGGGCGGATATGCGTGGCTTGCCACGTCGAGCTAGGATTACCACCTAAACCGGTTTCTCTCTCCGCCGTCGTAAATGCGACGCGATTGCGCACATAAAGCGGTGCTGCCAACGCAGGCTCAATCAACTGTTGGTGTTGGTATTGCAACCAGGCTAAGTCCGCAATCGTCGTTGCTTTAGGCAGCTCAGTGCCACCTAGGTGTACAGGTAAAGCCTGTAAAGAGGCTAACAAATCAGGAAAAGCCACTAAACCATCACCCGACACACGTAAAACACTCGGGTTTTTAAAGCTTTGTTGTTGCGCTAAAACGTGCTGGATATACTGCAAAACTTGAGAATGATGAATTAACATGGGCTTATGTAGAGCATACCAAGCGCCTGTGGTGGTTTGTTGATATGCCCCCACATACAGCTCCTGCATACGCGCATCCGCCACAACAATTTCAATGGTTTCTATATCATGCTGCGCCTGTTGAGCTGCTACGCCCAATAATGAAGGCACCGCTGCTACTTTTAAGCCCAGCCCATAAGCCAAGCCTTGAGCAACACCGCACGCCACACGTAAGCCAGTAAACCCCCCAGGCCCTTGCGCAAAAGCAATCAGATCCAGATCCGCTCGCTTTAGATTAGCTTGCGTTAACACCTGATCAATAAGCGGCAACATACGCTCTGCATGCTCTGTACTACCTTGATGCTCTACAACATAATGCTGACGCTGACTCTGATGGACACAAAGCAAAGCCACACCACAGACTGCACTCGCACTATCGAGAGCTAGAATATTTACTTTCATCCTATTTCCATCCCAACAAATGCTGCTCGCATCCAGATAAAAAAGCACCTATCGTACGCTTTTGCGTCAAGCAATGACCGTATTTTTCACACCAAAAAGGTAACAAATTGTATCTATATGTGTTTTTTACAGGGTGTCCATCCAGAAAAAAGCATCAAATGTAAAATTTTTCTACGAGCCTGTACGCCCACCTTTTTGCCTGTTACATTTTAATCATGAACACACAAAATCAGCCCCTTACCAGAAAAATACTCGTCGTCGATGACGACCCACGTTTACGCGATTTATTGCGTCGCTATCTTTCAGAACAAGGCTTTAATGTCTTTGTTGCAGAAGATGGCAAAGAGATGTCCAAGCTCTGGCAACGCGAACACTTTGATTTACTGGTCCTTGATTTAATGCTGCCAGGCGAAGATGGACTATCAATTTGTCGTCGTTTACGTGGTGGTCACGATAACACACCTATTATTATGCTAACGGCAAAGGCCGAGGAAATCGACCGCATTGTTGGCTTAGAAATGGGTGCAGACGACTATTTAGTTAAGCCATTTAACCCGCGCGAGCTCTTAGCGCGAGTCAATGCCATTTTACGTCGCCGCGGCACAGAAGAACACCCCGGCGCCCCTAGTCAGGAAAATGAGTCCATTGAGTTTGGGCCTTACACCCTAAACCTATCGACTCGCACCTTACTAAAAGGCGAAGAAGTGGTACCCATTACCACGGGCGAGTTCTCTGTCTTAAAAGTCTTTGCGCGCCATCCAAAAATTCCTTTGTCTCGCGACAAACTAATGGAATTAGCACGTGGTCGCGAATACGAAGCTTTTGACCGCAGCTTGGATGTACAAATTTCTCGTTTACGTAAACTGATCGAACCCAACCCATCTAAGCCTGTTTTTATTCAAACAGTGTGGGGTTTAGGCTATGTTTTTGTACCAGATGGTGGCCATTAACGGTATGATCATGGCATGAAAACCGCCAAAACAATCTCTACAGTCTCTAAAAAGCCCCCTTTTAAAATGGGGCTTTTTAGTCGCACCTTTTTCTTACTCCTAGGCCTAATGGGCGTCAGCTTTGGTATCTGGCTTCAAACTTTTTTCTCCATGGAGTCCGGTCCACGCGCAGTACAGATGGCACACCGCGTTATTACCTCTGTTAGTATTACGCGCTCTGCGCTAACCTACGCCCCACTAGAGCAACGTCCAGCGTTACTACTAGATCTTGCCACCCAAGAAGGCCTACGCGTACAACCCCGCGAAGAAGAAGACATCCTCGAGCCTATTTTACGATCACCTTATTGGCAACGTGTTTCAGAAGAGGTACGTAATGGCCTAGGTAGCCAAACACTAATTATGTGGTCCGTTAATGAAGCGCCTGGCATCTGGGTCTCTTTCGATCTAGAGGGAGATAAATACTGGTTGGTCTTTGACCGAGAACAACTAAGTCTGATAGCGGGCGCAGAGTGGATAGGATGGATTCTCTCAGCATTGCTTTTATCTTTTTTAGGCGCTGCCGTCAGCGTACGTTTTGTAAACCGTCCCCTTGCTCAACTAGCACAAGTCACCCAACAACTCGCTCGTGGTGAAACGCCATCCCCTTTACCCGAAAAAGGCCCAGCAGAAATCCGTGACATGAATGTGGCTTTTAATCGCATGACCCGTGATATCCGACAGGCCGAAGCAGATCGGGAAATCATGCTTGCGGGGATTTCTCACGACTTACGAACCCCTCTAGCCCGCATGCGCTTAGAGATCGAACTCTCAAATGTTAGCGAGGAGACACGCCAAGCTATTGATGAAGACTTAGCTCAAATTGATCGCAGTATTGCGCAATTAATGGAATATGCTCGCCCAGCCGCCAAAGCCCCAGATGAAGGGATCAATATCAGTCAGGTCCTAACAGACCTTTTTGATCGTGAGCGCAGCCATACAGAAAGTCTTGGTGGACAGCTAACAGCAGATATTGTGCCCCACCTTTTTGCTCGTATAGACGCCAATGATTTAAAACGTATTGTAAGCAACCTCATTGAAAATGCACGACGTTATGGACGTAGTCCAACCGACGACCGAGCTTATATTCATCTGAGCGCACACTCCAAAGGCAACATGATAGAAATTAAAGTCCAAGACCAAGGCAAAGGCATCGAGGAACACGAAGTGCAGCGTCTACTACGCCCTTTTTCTCGTGGTGAGCTTGCCCGTACAGGTGTCAATGGTGCAGGCTTGGGCTTAGCAATTGTAGAGCGTCTTTTACAGCCTATTGGCGGGCGTTTAGAGCTACGCTCGCCTCCAGGCCAAGGCCTAACTGCACGTATCGAAATCCCTAAGCTAAAAGTCCGTGAAAGTGCTAGAAAAACGGTGTGATTCGCGTAGAATCTACTCTATGTTTAGAGTATAAAGGATCCATATGAAAACCGTTGGCGATAAAATCGAGCCTTTTAAAGTCATAGGGGTTAAACCAGGGTTTAATGACCCCCAAGAAAACGGGATCTCCGCTTTCGAGGACATCACAGAAAGCTCGTTTCCAGACAAATGGAAAATCGTTTATTTTTATCCTAAAGATTTTACTACGGTATGCCCAACCGAAATTACGCGTTTTAATGCACTAGGCCCCGAGTTTCAAAAGCGGGACGCAGTAGTTTTAGGCGGCTCCAGTGATAACGAATTCGTAAAACTGGCATGGCGACGCGAACACCCAGACTTAGCGCGTTTACAGCACTATCAGTTTGCAGACACCACCGGTGCACTGATTGATCAGCTGGGTATTCGCCACAAAACCGAGGGGGTTGCCCTACGCGCCACCTTTATTATCGATCCCGACAACGTTATCCAACATATTTCCGTTAATAACCTTAACGTTGGCCGGAACCCAGATGAAATTCTACGGGTTTTAGATGCGATCCAGACTGAATCCCTTTGCGCCAGTAATCGTGAAATCGGTGGCCCTGTCTTAAGCTAGCCTACACTTAGCCACACTACGTGCCTTAGCGTATTTACGTGGCACGTAGGAGCTAAAAAATTAGGTTTCAGACTGGTAAATCAATACCACCACGTTTGCAGCAATCCCCTCTTTACGCCCTAAATGCCCTAAGCCTTCGTTGGTTTTGGCTTTGATATTGATACGATCGGCACTAAGCTGCAAATCCGCGGCAAGGTTTTCTATCATCGCAGGTGCATGCGGCCCAATTTTTGGCGCTTGCGCATGAATCGTGGCATCCAAGTTGATAATTTCCCAACCTTGTCTTTTAACCATATCCAGTGCGGTACGCAACAAAACCCGACTATCCGCTCCCTTGTACTGTTCATCCGTATCGGGAAAATGTCGGCCAATATCCCCTAAGCCCGCCGCACCTAAAATCGCATCCGTAACAGCATGCAATAATACATCCGCATCAGAATGCCCCAATAGCCCATGCGTATGTGGAATGGTAACGCCGCCAATAATCAATGGACGATTTTCCACCAATGCATGAATATCAAACCCCTGTCCTACTCGTAAATTCATAACCATTTTTCCAATAAATGAAAATCATGCGGCCACGTCACCTTGAAATTTCTAGGATCACCCTGAACTAATAAAGGTTGATAGCCTTGCTGCTCCATTGCTGAAGCCTCGTCTGTCACAACAAACCCCTGCTCTTTAGCCTGTTGCAATGCGGCTTGTAACGCTACCGCTTTGAACATTTGTGGTGTTTGCGCCAACCACAGGGTCTCTCTAGGCACGGTCTGGCTAATCCTTGGTAGCTCCTCAACCGTGGCGCGCTTGACGGTATCCGGAATAGGAATAGCCAATATTCCACCTTGATTATGGGCCAAACACTGGTCAATCAAACGTTGTAACGCCTGCGCAGGCAGCCCTGGCCGAGCGGCATCATGCACCACTACCCACTCGTCTTCCTGAGGCTGCCAGTCCTGTAAGCCGTTATACACGGTGTCAGCACGTGTAGCACCGCCAACCGGACGCCAGATCACTCGCTCTAGCCCAGCAAGCGCTCGCTCCACCCAAGTATCCGTTGGGCTTACAATGACTCTTACCTGATGAATACGCGGATCGGCTAACATAGCCATCACCGATAATCGGAGCATAGGTAAGCCATTAAGCAACTCATACTGCTTAGGTAAATCAGGCTTTAAGATAGCCGCTGTAGACGGACGCCTAGCGCGTGCTCCTATGCCCGCCGCAGGGACCAATGCAATTATTTTTTTCGACATAAACTACCCTTCATCCTATGAGCAAAACCCAACGCCCTTCTGATCCAGTGCAATATCTTAACAGTACCACTCAAACCTTACAGGCATTAAAAAAAGGACAACGCTATCAGCAACCTATGCCCCCTGGATCTGGCGACGCGTGTTTAATTGCCGATTTGGCTACTCATGGCCAAGCGCCTCTTGCGGTATTTTGTGCACACCCTGTCGATGCACAACGCCTCTGTGATGAAATCCTATTATTTAACCCACAGCTACACGTGCAGGCTTTCCCAGATTGGGAAACCCTTGCCTATGACCGGTTTTCCCCTCATGAGGACCTGATTTCAGCACGTTTACGCACACTCAACGCCCTACTTGAGTCTAATGTCGACGTGCTCACCATTCCGGTCAGTACTGCATTATACCGGCTTGCTCCCCCTACTTTTTTAGCTGCTTATAGCTTTAGCTTTAAGCAAGGGGACCAACTGGACGAGCAACAATTTAAAGAACAAATGTTGCTTGCCAACTACAGTCATGTCACCCAAGTCTCCGCACCCGGCGAGTTCTCGATACGTGGTGGCTTAATCGACTTATTCCCTATGGGGTCTAGCCTACCTTATCGCTTAGACCTTTTTGATGACGACATCGAATCCATCCGTGCTTTTGATGTAGATAGCCAGCGCAGCTTGTATCCCGTCTCCCAGATTGACCTGCTTCCAGGACGCGAGTTCCCTTTAGATGAAACGGCACGCCACCTTTTCCGCTCCCAATTTCGTGAGCATTTTGAGGGGGATCCTTCTCGTGCCCTTCCCTATAAAGATATTGGAAACGGTATCGCTTTTGCGGGGGTCGAATATTATCTGCCTTTATTCTTTGAAGAAACGGCGACTATTTTTGACTATCTACCCAAAGACAGCATTCTTATTACACATCAAGACTGCCAACAAGCCATTGATGCCTTCCACACCGATACCGCCCAACGGTATCACTTTTTGAAAAGTGATCCTGAGCGACCCATACTGGCTCCCGATTTGCTCTTTTTGTCAGCAGAAAGCTTTTTTAGTCAGCTAAAGCATTTTTCACGTCTGGATTTACAAAAAGGGGAAGCCCATCCTGATTTTATTCCCGTCCCTAATGTTGCCGTAGCAAGACGAGCCGAAGATCCTATTGCGGCCTTGCGTGCAGAAGTGCTAGACCCTAGCCGCCGTACATTATTGTGTGCGGACTCAGCTGGGCGGCGCGAAACCCTTACACAAATGCTCAATGAGTTTGATCTGAGCCCTCGCACCGATTGTGCAGATTTCAATGACTTTCTCCATAGTGATAGCCATTTTGCTTTAGTCACGGCTTCACTCTTTCAAGGGTTTGCACTCAAAAAAGCCGCCATCACCATTCTTACGGAAAACGACCTTTACCCCAATCAGGTTCGCACTTCCCATCGCGGACGACGGAGCCAACGCAGCCAAGTCGAAGCAATGGTGAAAGACCTGTCGGAACTGCGCGAAGGAGATCCTGTGGTACATGCAGAACATGGCATTGGGCGTTATCACGGTCTGATTGAAATGGACCTAGGAGAAGGTCCGGTGGAGCTACTTCATTTGGAATACGCCAATGAAGCAACGCTTTATGTACCGGTCGCCCAGCTACATGTTATTTCCCGCTATAGCGGTACCGATGCCGAGTCCGCCCCCTTGCATCAGCTCGGCTCAGGCCAATGGGAAAAAGCACGTCAAAAAGCGGCTAAACAAGCCCGCGATACGGCAGCAGAGCTTTTAGCCCTCTACGCACAACGCGCGCTGCGTCAAGGGCAGCAATACCAAGTCCCTCTGAATGACTATGAGGCCTTTGCGGCGGGGTTTGGTTTTGAGCCCACTCCAGATCAAGCGGCTGCCATCGAAGCCGTCTTAAATGACATGAAATCGGGACAGCCCATGGATCGATTGATCTGTGGTGATGTTGGCTTTGGAAAAACAGAAGTGGCTTTACGTGCGGCTTTTGTTGCTGTCGCCAATGGCAAACAAGTCGCCATTCTTTGCCCCACGACCTTATTAGCCGAACAGCACGCTCAAAGCTTTGCTGATCGCTTTGCCGACTGGCCCGTTACCGTGGCTGAGCTTTCGCGCTTCAGAACCAGCAAGCAAACCAAAGCCACCATCGAGGGTCTAGCAACTGGTCAGGTCGATATTGTCATAGGCACCCATAAAATTCTCTCTAAAGATGTCAAATTCAAAGACCTCGGCTTAGTTATTATCGATGAGGAGCATCGCTTTGGTGTGCGCCAAAAAGAGGCGCTCAAAGCGCTGCGTGCCGAAGTCGATATGCTGACCTTAACCGCCACGCCCATCCCACGCACACTAGGTATGTCTTTAGAGGGGATCCGTGACTTTTCTATTATTGCCACAGCACCTGAAAAGCGTTTAGCTATTAAAACCTTTGTACGGCGCGAGGACGAAGGCACCATCCGCGAAGCCTTACTGCGTGAGCTAAAGCGTGGCGGACAAGTCTATTTTTTACACAACGAGGTCGAAACAATTGAAAATCGACGCGCACGCTTGCAAGAGCTCGTTCCAGAAGCCCGTATCGGGGTCGCCCATGGACAAATGCCTGAGCGTGAATTAGAAAGCGTGATGAAAGACTTCTACCAAAAGCGATTTAACGTATTGCTTTGCACCACGATTATTGAAACAGGGATTGACGTACCCACAGCCAATACGATTGTGATTCAGCGTGCAGACAAACTAGGCTTAGCCCAGCTTCATCAACTACGCGGGCGTGTTGGTCGCTCTCATCACCAAGCCTATGCGTACTTACTTACACCTGGTGAAGAAGCCATCACTAATAATGCCAAAAAGCGTTTAGAGGCCATTAAAGCCATGGATGAACTGGGCGCGGGTTTCTTTTTAGCCATGAATGATCTAGAAATCCGCGGCGCCGGTGAGGTTTTAGGGGAGCACCAGTCTGGTAATATTCAGGAAATTGGTTTTTCTATGTATGCCGACATGCTAAACCAAGCCGTCAAAGCCCTCAAAGCCGGTGAAGAACCGGACTTGCTCTCACCCTTTGAGAATAAATGTGAGGTCAACTTACGCGCTCCCGCCTTATTGCCAAGTGATTATTGCCCAGATGTACATGCACGTCTTAGCTTTTACAAAAAGCTCTCTCACGCTCAGCATAACGACGATTTAGAGCTCGTCCACGAGGAGCTGATTGATCGCTATGGTCTATTACCCGAGCCAGCAAAAAACCTACTCACAGTGCACCAGATCCGTATTAAAGGCGAACAACTAGGCTTAGAAAAAGTGGACTTACAAGAAGAGCAAATCATTCTACAGTTCAATGCCAAACCCAACGTAGATCCAGTGCAGCTAATCGAACTCGTACAGCAACATAGCAAAACAATTCGCTTTAACGGCCCCGACCAGCTTCGTGTCCAGCTGCCACAAGCCACGCCTCTTGCCCAGCGTGTCCAAAAGCTCAACCAGCTATTTAAGCAGCTTGGTCTACAGGCAATGGCTTAAACCGTCTCAGCGCTCTTTATTCAAGAGCGCTGTCTATCCCTGCTTTTGATCAGAAGCTCAATCTAAACCAATTTAAAATCGCATCCAAAGGCGCCACATTTAATGCAAAACGTGCTTGCTGCTGCACCACTGGTTTAGCGCGATACGCTACGGAATAATACGCCTGTGCCATCATGGGTAGGTCATTTGCACCATCACCTACTGCAATAATCTGTTCTTTGGTGGCATTGAGTGTTTTGGCTAAACGCAATACGTGATCCGCTTTGGTTTGTGCGCCAACAATATCCCCCTGTACTCGCCCCGTCAGCTTGCCGTCTTTGATCTCTAGGGTATTCGCATACGCCTCATCAATACCTAAACGCTCCTGCAAGCGTTGCGTAAAAAATGTAAAACCACCTGACACAAGTAAAGTACGCACACCGTGCTGCTTGGCTACCTTTACCAAGCGCTCTGCCCCAGCGTTTAATTGCAAACGCTGTTCATATACCTGCAACAAGGCTGACTCAGGCACCCCTTCTAATAACGCTACCCGACGGGTTAAGCTTTCAGCAAAATCTTTAATCTCTCCACGCATGGCGGCTTCTGTGATCGCTGCCACCTCGGCCTTGCGCCCAACTGCTGCGGCAATTTCATCAATACACTCAATATTAATAAGCGTAGAATCCATATCCATAGCGAGGATTTTTATGTCACGCAACAAATGCACGGGATCAATAAACGCATAATCCAACTGTGCTTGTTGGCAGGCTGCAATAATTTCAGCCGATTGACTCGTATCTACCCCCAACAAACGCACTGCTGTCGGACCTAGCTCTTGGACCCCTTCTGCATTAGCTAATGCCGCAATCGTTTCTATAGTAGATGGCTCAAAACGTAGAGCTTGTAAAATTAAATTTGACATAGACGTAAAGAAAAAACCCCTCGTAATAGAGGGGTCATTATAAAACAATTGCCACTTATACGGCTTTGGGCTGAGTGACTAAAACACGACGACGCTTGAGCAAGTAACGAATAACAAACCCAGGATACGCCAACACCAAAAACAGACTATATGTAATGGCATAAAACTCCCAGCCTTGAGGGAACACATTACCTAAGCTGGACTCAAAACCAATCCCAAGTACACCAATCAACCCATATAGCACGCTAACCTCGAGCAAGCGTGCAAAAAAGGATTTACTAATGAGTTGTTTACGTTGTGTCCAAGCAGGCACCGCTAACAATAAAGCGGCCACCAACACACATGCCACACTCAATAAAAGTAAATGCATCGGACTCACAAACAATGTTTGACTTAATGTACGATGCATTAGCCAACCCGCAGCAAGCAAAACCCCCGTATACACGATAAAAACCAACCATCGTGCTAACACCGAGCGGTTTTGCTCACCTTTTTGTTGCCAGGGTAAAAACAACAAAGGTCGCTCAACAAAGAAGGGAATGTTGGCGCTGACCAAAGACAGCACAATTAATACCCAAATAGCAACGTTTTGACTCATGATAAACCCACATTAAAAGCGCAAAGATTCTTGAATAACGCGCATGCTTAGATCCATGAGACCACCGGGTAAAATCCCGAGAATAATGATCAATAAGCCATTCACCGCAAAAACAGCTTTGGCTGCAAAGCCGATTTGAATGGGCTGATCCAGCACATCCGTCTCGGGCTCGTCAAAGTAAGCCGCTTTAACCACACGAATGTAATAGAAAGCACCCACTAAAGACATCAGCACCGCCAATACAGCTAGGCTCACATGACCTGCTCCAACAACGGCCTGCAACACCGCTAATTTAGCGTAGAAGCCAGCCATAGGGGGAATCCCCGCTAGAGAGAACATGGTCAGCAACAGCAACAGAGCTAACATCGGATGACGACGATTCAGTCCCTTGAGATCGGCAATGTTTTCACACTCAAAGCCTTTGCGACTCAAGACTAAAATCAAGCCAAATGTTGCTAAGGTCGTTAGTACATAGACCACGCCATAAAACAAGGCAGAACCATAAGCATAATTTGCCATCATCACGTCTTGACCGATCAACTGGCGAATAAACCCAGTTAAGCTATCGGCCTGAGCGCTTTCTGTGGCCACACCAGACAATAAGCCTAAAAACACAAAGCCCATATGGGAAATGGTGGAATAGGCCAGCATGCGTTTAAAGTTAGTCTGTACTAAAGCGGTTAAGTTCCCTACCACCAAAGAAAGCACAGCCATAAACATCAGCATAGGTTGCCAATCCAACGCAATACCATGTAATGCTTCTACCAACAAGCGTAGGGTCACCGTGAGTGCCGCCAGTTTCGGCGCTGCAGCAATCACTAAGGTAACTGTAGTCGGAGCCCCCTGATACACATCCGGTGTCCACATATGGAAAGGCGCTGCGGTAAGCTTAAACGCTAGCCCTGCCACCACAAACACCACCCCAAAAATCAACGCTAAGCGCTCTGCTTCACCAGCATTAATGACCGCAGCAATGGCTTTTAGATCCAAATGTCCTGTAGCGCCGTAAATCATGGACATGCCGTATAACAGCACCCCAGAGGACAAGGCACCCAAGATAAAGTATTTCATTGCAGCTTCGGTCGCTTGCGCATTTTCACGACGAATGGCAACCAAAGCGTAGAGCGCAAAGGACATGAGCTCTACCCCTAAAAACACCATGAGCAAGCTGCCGGCAGAAATCATTAACAACTGCCCTAGCAATGCCATTAGCGTTAAAGAATAAAGCTCACCGCCACGCTCTACCATCTCGCGCTGCTCAGCATATTGACGCCCATACAACAGCGTCACGGCCACAGCCACACAAGAAAGCAATTTCAAAAAGTGAGATAGCGAGTCCACCACATACAAGCCACTAAAGCTTACACCGGTTAGACCTTGGCTCCACTGCCAAAGCACGGCTAATCCCACCACCACAATGCTTAGCTGACTAAGCGCAAAAGTACTATGTCTGGCTTCTGTTTTATTGAATGAATCAAAAATCAGCACACCTGCAGCTAGGATCAGAAGCAGGATCTCAGGCAAAGCCAGAGCGAAATCAAATGAGTTTTGCATAATGTTCCAGGTCTACAGTTTCGATACAGAGACGTGCTGCAGCAGAGCATCGACGGAGACGTGCATGATTTCCGTAAAGGGTGCAGGATAAATCCCCATGCCCAAGACGGCGATAGCCATCACGCCTAACACAAAGAACTCACGGCTGCTAAGGTCGCTCATTTCCTCTACGGCAGGATTTTTGATGGGGCCATACGCCACACGCTTGAGCATCCAAAGCGAATACGATGCACCGGTAATTAACGCTGTCGCTGTTAATAAACCGATCCAAAAATTGTATTCAACCGCACCCATAATCACGGTGAACTCACCAATGAAACCACTTGTACCTGGTAGCCCACTATTAGCCATGGAAAACAGGACAAAGAAGGTCACGAAGCGAGGCATCACGTTAACGACGCCACCGTAATCAGCAATCTCACGTGTATGCATACGGTCATATAACACACCAATACACAAGAACATGGCTGCTGAAACAAAACCGTGCGAAATCATTTGCATGATCGCGCCTTCCATACCGGTTTTGTTGAAAATGAAAAACCCGAGAGTC
Source organism: Paenalcaligenes sp. (assembly GCF_030152715.1). NCBI lineage: Bacteria > Pseudomonadati > Pseudomonadota > Betaproteobacteria > Burkholderiales > Alcaligenaceae > Paenalcaligenes > Paenalcaligenes sp. The sequence goes on along the minus strand of NZ_JASLIX010000117.1, from coordinate 26,191 downwards.
ACAAAACCCATGTGCGCTACAGAAGAATAGGCCACGAGTTTTTTCATGTCTTTTTGTACGATGGCTACCAAACCAATGTACACCACCGCTACTAAAGACAAGGCGATCATCAACCCAGAGAGGCTATGCGAGGCATCTGGAGCGATCGGCAATGAAAAACGCAAGAAACCATAAGCCCCCAGCTTAAGCATAATAGCCGCCAAAACCACCGAGCCCCCTGTAGGCGCTTCCACGTGAGCATCTGGCAACCAAGTATGTACCGGCCACATTGGAACTTTGACAGCAAAAGCCATCAATAAGGCAATAAAGATCAGAATTTGCGTATTCAAACCTAAGGGCAGTTTATGCCAGGTAAGAATATCAAAGCTACCTCCAGCCTGATGCCATAGGTACACAAAAGCCACTAAGGTGAGCAAGGATCCCATTAGGGTATAGAGGAAAAACTTCACCGAGGCGTAGACACGACGCGGCCCACCCCAAACCCCTATGATGATGTACATGGGGATCAATGTGGCCTCGAAGAAAATATAAAAGAGCAAACCATCGAGTGCGGCAAATACGCCAACCATTAACCCCGATAAAATCAGGAAGGCTCCCATATACTGGGCGACACGATCGGTGATTACCTCCCACCCCGCTAATACCACAATAATCGTGATAAATGCGGTCAGCAGAACAAACCAAACAGAAATCCCATCTACGCCTAAGTGATAATTCACTGCGTATGATTGGATCCAAGGCGTAAGCTCCACAAACTGCATGGAAGCAGTGCTAGGATCAAAGCCCGTATAAAGAGGAATTGTGACAAGAAACGCTACGACTGAGCCAATCAAAGCCAAAGTACGAGTGAAATTGGCTCGATCGTCTCGCCCAAGGGCGAGGACTAATAGCCCCGCCACAATAGGCGTAAAGATCGCAAGCGTTAGCCAAGGAAAAGTAGAAGACGCCATATCGCTAGCCATTATTGAACCGTCAGCACGAAAAAGGTTAAGAGCGCCATAATGCCGAGAATCATGGCAAAGGCATAGTGATAGATATAACCGGTTTGTAAACGACGAGAAATTGCTCCAAACCAGCCCACCACACGAGCGCTACCATTGACAATCAAACCGTCAATCAAACCTGCGTCAGCACCTTTCCAAAGTCCAGTACCTAAGCAGCGCACACCGCGTGCAATCACTTGCTCATTAATCCAGTCCACATAGTATTTGTTTTCTAGAACACGATAGACACCCGAGAAATTACGCTTAAGCGCAGCAGGGATGCTGGGGTTTACGAGATAGAAATACCATGCGACCACTAAACCTGCGACCATTAGCCAGAACGGTACGGTAACGAAACCATGTAAGGCGTAGGCCACCCAACCATGCCAACCTTCAGCTAATGTCTGCATCACGGTATGTTCCGGATGAACGGTGATCACACCATTGAAGAAATCGCCAAACAACAATGGGTCAATGAACCAAATGCCAGCGATAACAGAAGGAATGGCTAAGAGGATAAGAGGCAGCGTCACCACCCAAGGGGATTCTTTAGGATCACCCTGAAGCGCTTCGTGCTCACCCAATGCCTCTGCGGGAGGATTACGGAAATTTTCTTTGCCGTGGAAGACTAAGAAATACACACGGAAAGAATATAAAGAAGTAATAAAGACCCCAATTAAGGTCGCATACTGAGCAAAGCCGGCGCCCCATACCCCAGAGGCTGAAGCCAATGCCGCTGCCTCGATAATATTCTCTTTGGAGTAAAAGCCAGAGAAGAAAGGCGTACCAACTAAAGCCGCTGTACCAATCAAGAACGTGATCCATGTGATGGGCATATATTTACGCAAGCCGCCCATGGCACGAATATCTTGATTATGGTGCATACCAATAATGACAGAGCCAGCCCCTAAGAACAGTAGTGCTTTAAAGAAGGCGTGTGTCATCAAGTGGAAAATTGCCACCGAATAAGCCGAGGCTCCTAGTGCGACAGTCATATACCCCAACTGGGATAAGGTGGAATAAGCCACCACCCGCTTGATGTCGTTTTGGATAATGCCCAAAATCCCCAAAAACAGCGCGCCAATTGCACCAATCACAATAATAAAGGACAACGCGGTATTGGAGTACTCAAACACGGGGGAGAAACGCGCCACCATGAAAATCCCTGCGGTTACCATCGTTGCGGCGTGAATCAATGCAGAAATCGGTGTGGGACCTTCCATGGAGTCGGGTAACCATGAGTGTAAAGGGACCTGTGCCGATTTACCCATCGCACCAACAAATAAGGCAATACACGCTACCGTTAGCAGCTGCCAACTTGTACCAGGGAAACTGAGCTGTGCCAATTGTTCGGCTTTAGCAAAAATTTCACCGTAGTGCATAGTGCCTGTATAGGCATAAAGCAGACCAATCCCCAAGGCAAAACCAAAGTCACCAACACGGTTCACCAAGAAGGCTTTCATGTTAGCAAAGATGGCGGTTTCTTTTTTAAACCAGAATCCAATCAATAGATAAGAAACCAAGCCCACGGCCTCCCAACCAAAGAAGAGCTGTAGCATGTTGTTAGACATGACCAGCATCAACATGGAGAAGGTAAACAGGGAAATATAAGAGAAAAACCGTTGGTAGCCGGGATCCTCTGCCATATAGCCGATTGTGTAAATGTGCACCATCAGCGACACAGAGGTCACAACCACCATCATGAGCGCGGTCAAATTATCAATCAAAAAGCCAATTTGCCACGTGGCATCACCAATAGTTGCCCAGGTATAAACCGGACCATCAAAGGTGTGACCGTTTAGTGTTTGCATCAACACCATCACGGAGCCAACCAAGGAAATCAATACACCTAAAATAGTGATTGAGTGAGCGCCTTTTTTGCACACAAATCGGCCTAAAAAGCCGGTGCCAAAAAGCCCCGCAATCAGCGCCCCTGCTAAGGGAGCTAATGCAATGAGTAAATATAAATTTGGTGAGTTCATTGTTTGTGCTACCCCATCAACCCTTGAGCTGGTCAAGTTTTTCGACGTTGATTGTATTCAGGTTACGGAACAACAGCACCAGAATAGCTAAACCGATCGCGGCTTCGGCCGCTGCAACGGTTAAAACGAAGAAAACAAAGACCTGTCCGGCCGTATCCCCAAACCATGTGGAGAAGGCAATGAAGTTCATGTTGGCAGAAAGCAAAATGAGCTCTACCGACATCAACAGAATAATCAGGTTGCGACGGTTCAAAAAGAAGCCAAAAAGCCCGATTGTGAACAAAATAGCACCAAGAACCAGATAATGCGTTAGACCGATTGTCATCATTGCTTGTCTCCTGCATCGGCGGTAGTAGGTGTGACGGCTTTCATTTTGACCATTCGTAAACGATCTGAAGCCTTAACGCGGACCTGATCTGAGGATACGGTACGTTTTACATCACTACGCTTACGCAATGTCAACGCAATGGCAGAAACCATACCAACCAATAAAACAACGCCACCTACCTCTACAGCTAATATGTAGTCGGTGTACATCGCTGTACCCACCGCTAAGGTGTTGTTGTAATCCGCAGGCATTTCTACAGCAGGACCAACATCTAACCACGCCCGGGTCAGAACAAAGGCCATCTCTAAAATCATGATGCCGCCCACGGTTAAGCCCAATGGTAGGTAAGCTTTAAGGCCGCTTCGTAACGAAGGCATGCGCATATCCAGCAGCATAATGACGAACAAGAACATCACCATCACTGCGCCCACATACACCACGACAAGCAACAAGGAGAGGAACTCGGCACCGAGTGTCATCCAAATCATGGCGGCAGTAAAAAACGAGAGAATCAGATGTAAAGCAGCAGCCACGGGGCTGGCAGCGGTCACCACACGGAAGGCCGCCACCACCAAAACCAAGGCTAAGACATAAAACAGGATTGTAGTAAACATGTGTCAGTCCTTTGCCTTAGCGATACGGTGCATCGGCAGCGCGACGCTCGGCAATTTCAGATTCGTAACGATCACCAATCGCTAGAAGCATTTCTTTGGTGTAGTACAAATCCCCACGTTTTTCTCCATGGTATTCATGGATGTGAGTCTCTACGATAGAGTCCACAGGACAGCTTTCTTCACAGAAACCACAGAAAATGCATTTGGCCAGATCAATGTCATAACGAGTGGTACGGCGCGTACCATCTTCTCGCTCATGCGACTCAATCGATATCGCCATCGCTGGACAAACCGCCTCGCACAATTTACATGCAATACAACGTTCTTCGCCATTGGGATAGCGACGTAGCGCATGCAAGCCACGAAAACGTGGTGATGCAGGGGTTTTCTCATAGGGATAATGCAAAGTGACCTTGCGACGGAAAAAATATCGACCCGTCAGGCGCATCCCTTTCAGCATCTCCGACAGCATTAAGCTGCCAAAAAAATCTTTGATTGCTTCCATAATTTGCCCCTATGTCCTAGTTCCAGATATTAAGCGGCGTCTGCATCCAGATTGCCACAATCACGAGCCAAATACCCGTCAATGGAATAAAGACTTTCCAGCCTAAACGCATAATTTGGTCGTACCGATAACGTGGGAATGTGGCGCGGAACCAAACAAACATAGACACGACCACAAAAGTTTTTAGTCCTAACCAAAGCCACCCGGGAATCCACGTAAAGGGTGCATAATCCACTGGGGGTAACCAACCACCCAAAAACATGATGGATGCCAATGCAGAAAGCAAAATCATGTTGGCATACTCACCCAAGAAAAAGAGTGCAAAGCCCATACCGGAGTATTCAACCATGGGTCCAGCCACAATCTCGGACTCCCCCTCTACCACGTCGAAGGGGTGGCGGTTGGTTTCAGCAACGGCCGAAATCACATACACCACAAATAAGGGCAACAAAGGTAGCCAGTTCCAAGAGAGGAAATTCACACCTTTATCTGCAAACATACCGCTATCTTGGCTCATCACAATGCCGCTTAGGTTTAAAGTCCCCGACACTAACAAGACGGTTACTAGCACAAAACCAATAGCGAGCTCATAGGAGAGCACCTGAGCGGCTGCACGCAGCCCCCCTAGCAAGGCGTATTTAGAGTTGGATGACCAGCCCGCTACCACCACACCATAAACCCCTAAAGAAGTAATGGCTAAGATATAGAGCAAGCCAGCATTAACGTCCGCCAATACCATTTCAGGACCAAAAGGCATCACAGCCCATGCCGCTAGCGCTGGCATCAGCGTCACGACAGGTGCTAAAACAAACAATAAGCGGTTCGCATTAGCGGGGACAATGACCTCTTTGGTAAGAAGTTTGAATACGTCAGCAAAAGGTTGGAGCAAGCCGCGGTAACCCACACGAGTAGGTCCACGACGGACGTGCATAAAACCAATCATCTTGCGTTCCCAGTAAGTGAGGTAAGCCACACATAAAATAATAGGAATCGCAATACAAAGAATCTTAATTAGCGTCCACACCACATACCAAGCGGTCGGGCCAATCAGACCTTCGCCAAACTGTTGAATCGTCGATAGCCAGTCCATTACACGCGCTCCACTGTCAGTTGACCAAACGCACTGCCTAAAGCAGCCGTTTCAGCAAAAGCTGCTGCAATACGCACACTGTTCACGGCAACGGTGTTGTCGAGCTGTGCAACCAGCGTGATCTCGCCTTGGGCAGAACGTACCCGCACCTGATCCCCATCTACCAACTGCAATTGCTCTAAGGTTTGAGCATGTATGCGGGCTGTGGGTAAAGCACTAGCGGGAGTTTGCTGCAAAGGCTCTGAGCGACGAACCATCGCATCTGTACGGTAGATTGGTACATCCGTGACTCGCTCAATCGTATTTGCTTCGGGTAATAAGGCGGGTTTCGCTTTAATGTCGTTACATAAACGCGAGGCCACCCCTGAGCTAATCACCGTATCGCGTACCGCCTCTGAGGTTTCCTCATCAAAACCATCCAGCTCGAATAAATTACCCAACACGCGCAATACTTTCCAGGCTGGACGTGAATTTCCTACTGGGGCCGCTACACCTTTAAAGCTTTGCGCACGGCCCTCGGCATTCACAAAAGTACCAGAAGTCTCAGTAAATGGAGCAATAGGCAACATCACATCCGCCCAGCCCTCTGCCGCAGACCGATATGGAGTTAAGGCCACGGATAAGGTTGCACCTTTTAGGGTCTCAACCGCACGAGTACCTAAATCACTATCTAGCTCAGGTTCTACGTTCAAGACAAAATAAGCGTGTAAAGACTGAGCCAACATTTGCTCAGCGGTTAACCCACCATTAACAGGCGTAGCTCCTGCTAAGTAGCCCCCTACGGTATTTCCACCTGCGGTTAAGAAACCTAACGTGGCGCCTAAGGTTTTGGCTAAGGCAGAAGCGTTGGCCATAATGACACTTGCCTGATCAGAAGCCACCGCCATATTGCCTAAAAATACAGCAACACGCTCACCTGATACCAGACTTTGTGCAATCTGTTTCGCCGCTTCCGAAGGCTCGAGTGTAGCGAATTCGTCAATAGGCGTTTGATTTTTCGCCTGAGCAACGGCTACAGCGACCTGTGCCACAGCATTAGCGATTTGACTAGGCGCAGTAGTGATACGCCCTGCAATATGTGTAAATAACGGATCATCGGCGGCCGAATCAATAAAAGAAACCTGCGCGCCCTTTTTAACCGCTTGACGTAAACGTTGTGCCATCAAGGGGTGATCTTTACGCAAGAATGAGCCGATTACCACAACACGGTCTAAATGATTTAGCTCGGCAATAGGCATACCTAACCATGGTGTGCCCTCAAGAGCTTGGTCAAAACGTGCATCGGTTTGGCGTAAGCGGAAATCCACATTCTCAGAACCCAAGGCACGAGTTAAGCGTGCAAGCAAGGCAAGCTCTTCCGTCGTAGACTGCGGGCTGCCAATCGCCCCAATTTGATCACTGCCAAATTTTTCCTGAATGGCTTTTACCCCATGCACAATCATCTGTAGTGCATCATTCCAGGAAGCCTCACGCCATGAGCCATCATTTTCACGAATCATAGGGTGCTCAAGGCGATCTTCGTAAAGCCCAGCATAAGCAAAACGATCGCGATCACTGATCCAGCACTCGTTTACCTCATCGTTTTCAAAGGGCACTACACGTAGAACCTTGTCCATTTTGGCATGGACAATGATATTCGCACCCAAACTATCATGAGGGCTAACGGTGCGACGACGTGCTAATTCCCAAGAGCGTGCTTTAAAGTGGAAAGGCTTAGATAACAAAGCACCTACGGGGCAAACATCAATCATGTTGCCCGAAAGCTCCGACTCCACGGCTCGCCCTACAAAAGTGGTGATTTCGGCGTGCTCGCCACGCCCAACCATACCGACTTCTTGAATGCCAGCGATTTCCTCGCCTGTACGTACACAGCGTGTGCAATGAATACAACGCTGCATGGCCTCGGTGGAAATTAAAGGCCCCATAGATTTAGCGGCTACCACACGCTTTTCCTCTTGGTAGCGTGAGGCGGAGCCGCCATAGCCCACCGCTAAGTCTTGAAGCTGGCATTCGCCACCTTGGTCACAGACGGGGCAGTCTAAGGGGTGGTTGATGAGCAAAAATTCCATCACGTCTTTTTGCGCCGCTATGGCTTTTTCAGAGCGTGTGTGTACCACCATGCCATTGGTTACCGGCGTAGCGCAGGCAGGCAAAGGCTTAGGGGCTTTTTCTACGTCAACCAAACACATGCGGCAGTTTGCCGCAATACTGAGCTTTTTGTGATAACAGAAATGCGGCACATAGACCCCTGCACTGTGCGCAGCTTGAATAACCATGCTGCCTTCAGGGGCTTCTAGTTTGATGCCGTCGATGGTGAGTTCTACCATTAGTTTGTCCTGAGCCTACAAATATTGGGGCACCACACAGCTTTTGTGCTCGATGTGGTGTGCGAACTCGTCGCGGAAATGCTTAACAAAACTACGTACAGGTAATGCAGCCGCATCGCCCAAAGCGCAAATCGTGCGCCCCATAATGTTTCCGGCAATTTCATCAAGCATAGCTAAGTCTTCAGGCCGACCTTGGCCGTGTTCAATACGGTGAACCATGCGCCATAACCAGCCCGTACCCTCGCGACATGGTGTGCACTGACCGCAACTTTCATGGTAATAAAAATACGATAAGCGCAATAAGGATTTCACCATGCAACGGGTTTCATCCATCACGATGACCGCTCCCGAACCCAGCATGGAACCGGCTTTAGCGATGGAGTCATAATCCATATTGGTCTGCATCATGATGTCAGCGGGTACGACTGGCGCACTGGATCCCCCTGGGATCACGGCTTTTAATTTACGCCCGCCTCGTACCCCCCCTGCTAATTCCAATAGTTTGGAAAAAGGTGTACCCATTGGCACTTCGTAGTTACCAGGCAGCTCTACATCACCGGACACGGAGAAAATTTTAGTACCACCGGCATTAGGCACCCCGGCCTCTAGGTATTCTTTACCGCTATTGCGTAAGATCCAAGGCACGGCAGCAAATGTTTCAGTATTGTTGATGGTGGTAGGCTTGCCGTATAAACCATAGCTGGCAGGGAAAGGAGGCTTAAATCGCGGCTGGCCTTTTTTACCCTCTAATGACTCGAGCAGAGCGGTTTCCTCGCCACAGATATAAGCCCCATAACCATGAAAAGCATGTAGTTGAAAGCTAAAGCCCGAACCGAGAATATTTTCACCTAAGAAACCCGCAGCACGAGCTTGCTCCAGCGCTTCTTCAAAACGCTGATAGACCTCAAAAATTTCGCCGTGAATATAGTTATAGCCAACGCTGATCCCCATTGCATAAGCAGCAATTGCCATACCTTCGATAACGGCATGAGGATTAAAACGTAAAATATCACGGTCTTTAAAGGTACCAGGCTCACCCTCATCAGAGTTACAGACTAAGTACTTTTGGCCAGGTAAATTACGTGGCATAAAGCTCCACTTTAACCCACTGGGGAAACCAGCCCCCCCACGGCCACGCAATGCGGAGGTTTTAATTTCCGCAATCACGTCCTCTGGCGTCATACCCGTAGTCAGGATACGACGTAAGCCCTCGTACCCCCCACGTTTAATATAACCATCCAGGTCCCAATTCGTGCCATCTAAACCGGCAAGAATCTGCGGGTTGATATGGCGCCCATGAAAAATCATGCTGCGCGATAAGTCATTAGCAGGATTGGGATCCAAGCCTTGTGATAGGCGTTTTAAAACATCTAAACTCATGCCGACTCTCCGTCCTTGAGGGCAGCCAACATGGCATCAATGCGCTCAGGCTCCATACGTACGCACATGTGATGATTATTCACAAGCATCACTGGTGAATCTCCACATGAGCCCATGCACTCGCACTCTTCAATAGTAAACAAACCGTCTTCTGTGGTTTGACCATAGTCGATGCCAAGCTTTTGTTTTAGGTATTCGCCGGACTTCACCCCATCTCGTAACGCACAGGGTAAGTTTGTGCAAACGGAAATGGTGTATTTGCCAACCGGCTGTAAATGGTACATATCATAAAACGTGGCTACCTCTTGTACCATTACCGGAGGCAAACCGAGATAATTCGCTATATCTTCAATGATGTCGGTAGACACCCACCCTTTTTCTTCTTGGGCTATCGTTAGCGAAGCCATAATGGCCGAGCGCTTTTGCTCAGGCGGGAACTTGGCTAGTTCTTTGTCGATGCGTTGATAGGCTTTTTCGGAAAGCAGCATAATTTGATTCCGTTATGTTGAATGCCGCCTTAGCGGTCGATCTCACCAAACACAATGTCTTGGGTACCGATGATGGTCACTGCATCAGCCAGCATGTGGCCGCGCGACATTTCATCCAAAGATTGCAAATGTACAAAACCCGGGGCGCGAATTTTCATGCGGTAAGGCTTATTGCCCCCGTCAGACACTAAATAAATGCCGAACTCGCCTTTAGGGTGTTCGATACCAGCGTAGACTTCGCCAGGTGGAACGTGCATGCCCTCGGAGAACAGTTTGAAATGGTGGATGAGTTCTTCCATCCCCGTTTTCATGAGCTCACGCTTCGGCGGTGCGACTTTATGGTTATCTGTGATAACAGGACCTGGGTTTTTACGTAACCACTCTACACACTGGCGGATAATGCGATTGCTTTCGCGCATTTCTGCAATGCGTACTAAATAACGGTCGTAACAATCCCCATTGGTGCCCACCGGAATATCAAAATCCAAGCGATCGTATACCTCGTAGGGCTGCTTTTTACGTACATCCCACTCTACGCCAGAACCACGTAACATAGGCCCAGTAAAGCCTAGAGCCATGGCGCGCTCTGCTGTGACAATACCCACATCCACCAAACGCTGTTTCCAAATACGGTTATCTGTTAGAAGCGTTTCGTACTCATCCACGCACGCAGGAAATCGATTCGTAAAATCTTCGATAAAGTCTAATAAAGAACCGGAACGCGCCTCGTTCATCTGACGTAGTTCTTTATCACTACGATATTTATTACCCTGATATAAAGGCATGGAATCGGGCAGATCACGATAAACCCCACCCGGACGATAATAAGCAGCGTGCAGACGCGCACCGGATACGGCCTCGTACATATCCATTAAGTCTTCACGCTCGCGGAACGCATACAAGAACACCGCCATCGCGCCCACGTCCAGAGCATGGGAGCCCACTGACATCAGGTGATTGGATAAGCGTGTGATCTCATCAAACATCACACGGATATATTGAGCCCGCAAAGGGACCTCGATACCAAGGAGTTTTTCTACCGCCAAACAATAAGCGTGTTCATTACACATCATGGATACGTAATCAAGACGATCCATATACGGTAATGTCTGCAAATAGGTGCGGTGCTCGGCCAGTTTTTCAGTGGCCCGGTGCAACAAACCAATATGCGGGTCGGCACGCTGGATGACCTCGCCATCCATTTCTAGTACTAAGCGTAAAACCCCGTGTGCAGCAGGGTGCTGAGGACCAAAGTTTAATGAGTAATTTTGAATTTCAGCCATATTAGCGCCCTACTCCATAATCATCTTCACGAACAACGCGAGGGACAATTTCCCTTGGCTCAATGGTTACCGGCTGGTAGATCACCCGTTTTTGCTCGGGGTCATAGCGCATCTCTACATAGCCTGATATCGGGAAATCTTTACGGAATGGATGGCCAATAAAACCATAATCCGTCAAAATACGTCGTAAATCAGGGTGGCCCTCGAAAATGATCCCATACAAATCAAAGGCCTCTCGCTCAAACCAGTTAACCGAGGGCCAAACAGGAAATAAAGTAGGAATAGAGGGGAACTCGTCATTGGTGCAGTAAGCGCGAACCCGCATCCGCCAATTATGAGTTAAAGAGAGAAGATGGATGACCACCGCGAATCGGTGAGGAAAACGAGATGCTGCATCGGTATAGGTTGGAGCACCCCATGCAGAATAATCAATACCACAAAGATCAATACAGGTTTCAAAGCGAAGTGATGGATGATCACGTAGTGTGGTACAGATATCAACCCAGTTTTCTGCTGGGGTTTCTAGAGTGATTTCACCATGAGAGTGAATAATCGTTGCATCGTCGCCAAACACCGAGTGCAAAGTAGATTTAAGGGTTTCAAGCCGAGTCATGTATGTACCTTTGAAGCTTTAACGTGCAATGGTGTTAGTTAAGCGGATCTTATTTTGCATTTGTAATAAGCCGTAAACCAAAGCCTCTGCAGTGGGAGGACACCCTGGCACATAGATATCGACAGGCACAATGCGATCACAGCCACGTACTACAGAATACGAATAATGATAGTAACCGCCACCATTAGCACAGGACCCCATTGAAACCACCCAGCGCGGTTCTGCCATTTGATCATAGACTTTGCGTAAAGCTGGCGCCATTTTATTACAAAGGGTTCCAGCCACAATCATTAAGTCAGACTGGCGTGGGCTTGGGCGGAAAATAATACCAAACTGGTCTAGGTCATAACGGGCTGCCCCCGCATGCATCATTTCGACCGCACAGCAGGCCAAGCCAAAAGTCATCGGCCACATGGAGCCTGTTTTTGCCCAGTTCAGAAGCTTATCTGCACTGGTGGTAATAAAACCTTCTTTGAGAATACCATCGATAGCCATAGTTTTGCCTTTAAAGCGTTTAAGCTATTACTCCCAATCGAGAGCACCTTTTTTCCATTCGTAGATGAAGCCTACCGTCAACACCAATAGGAACACCATGACGGTCCAGAAACCCACCATACCTACCGTGCCCTGAGCCATAGCCCACGGGAACAAAAAGGCGATTTCCAAATCAAACATAATGAAAAGAATGGCGATAAGGTAGTATCGAATATCGACTTTCATGCGAGAATCGCCAAAAGCCTCGAAACCACACTCGTAGGGAGAGAGTTTTTCATCGTAGGGGCGGTGCGGTCCAAGAATACGCCCCGCTGCAATTAAAGCAAAACCGATTAAGGTTGCCACGATGATGAAGAGTAAAACGGGAAAATAATTTTGCAGATTCATGCAAACACCCACTCACAGTAAGTAAACTCTTTGATTGTAGCATTTTACATCCGGAGTTTACGTAAATCTGCCCATAAAACAAGCATTTATGGGCTTTTTAACGTGTAAGGCGCACCAGCATTCAGTTTAGAAACATTATCAGTTTTATCTAGCTGTACGTAGTGCGTACGAATTATTGCAAGCGTTTTGCAACGCACTTATTTTAACAGAGTTATCACTCTTATATAAGAGTAAACCCCAGATAATGTACTATATAAAACAACACTTGATGACTTATAGGCATAAAAAAAGCCACTCCGAAGAGTGGCTTTTTATTCCAGTGTATTGCAACGCAGTCATCTGCGTTAAACAATTAGAACTGGTGACGTAGGCCTACACCAACCAAAGTGGATTTGGCATCAGGTGCAAACTGAACGTTTTTGGCGTAAGAACCAATTGCGTACACATTGGTGCGCTTGGATAGGGGGTGTGTGTAACCCAAGCTGTATGTGTGCTGTTTTTTGAACTCGAAGCCAGGCTGATTACGGATAGCCTCAGGCGCTTTGTCTAGGTCAGCCATGTGCCAGGAGGCCATTACTTTACCAGCACCCACAGGAGCGCTTAGACCAGCTAGGTAGGAGTTAACACGTAGACCTTTCAAACCCTGGAAGCTAGGCAAGAAGCTCTCATCAGCGTAGGACTGTGTTGCAAACATACCGTCGCGTGTTTGACCACCAGCTAGGTGTAGCTTAACAACCTCGAAGTCGTAGCTGAAAGCCGCTGCCCAAGCTTTAGCAGTCACATTACCCACTTCGTTAGCTTTAATGCCGTTACGGTCTTTAAACTGATCGTAAGATAGCGCCGCACCGATAGGGCCGTTTACATAACGTAGACCGGTTGTCCAACCTGCCTTGTTGTTTTTGTTACCGTCACGATCCCAATCGTCGCCGTCTTTAGCATCAACGTTGGTAGAGTAACCCACACCAAACTGGAAGCCAGAGAAGTTAGGGGTTTGGTACATGACCATGTTGTCGTAACGAGCGGTGTTCGCTGCAGACAAAGCACCACCGATGTTAGCTTGGTCGAAACCACCACCAAAAGGATCACCCACACCAGGGATGTATTTGGAAGCGATGTTGGTTTGACGACCTAGGTCTAATTGACCCCAGCTGTCACCAGCCAAACCTAAAGTGGCTTGACGACCAAACAAGCGACCACCCTGTGCTTGGTTACCGTTAGCGATGTTGAAACCGCTCTCTAGTACGAATACAGCGCGTAGGCCGTTACCTAGATCCTCGGAACCTTTTAGACCCCAGCGGTTACCGGACTGAATACCACCGATCAAGCCAGTACGCTTGTTTTTGAAGTCCTGACCACGCGTATTAGAGTAAGGATTAACACCAACAACGTCACCCTCGGCATTAAGTACAGGGCTAACAGAACCTTTGATTTGCTGGAAGCCGATACCACCGTCAAGGATACCGTATAGAGTTACAGAAGTTTCTGCTTGAGCGATGCCAGCAAAACCGGCCATCAGAGCAGCAGCGAGCAGAGTCTTTTTCATTTGTGAAATCTCCGTGGATTTTTTGAGTAAATCAGAGCAGCCCAACAATCAATTTGTGTGCTACTGCTCTTTCTAACTCCGCAATGGGAAGTTGATGCTATTGCAGCAAAATTCTGGCCTACTGGCTATGGTTTGCAGCGAAAAACCGACATATTCCTGCTTTTTCGTTGCTTAACCACAACATTCCGTGGTTTTGTTGCCACAACCCAGATTTAGCTCGGGTTATGTAAAACAGCCAGTCCATGCATTTGCTTTGACGTGCATCACTTCAACCAAAGCAGTGAAGTGTTGATTCTATTTAAGCCTGTATCGGCATAAATATGCAAGCATAAAAAAACCGAGCCTGGCTCGGTTTTTAGTATTCTGGTGCCGACGGCGAGAATCGAACTCGCACAGCTTTCGCCACTACCCCCTCAAGATAGCGTGTCTACCAATTCCACCACGTCGGCATTGTCTGCGCTAACGCGCCAAACAACAAGATTTAAACTATAGCACCATTTTCACAAAAAAGGATGGTTTCCAGCAAAAAAACGACAAAACCACCCTAGTCCGTATTAAAAAAACAACAAATTAATCTTGTTGCTCTGCTGGGCTTGTGTTTTCTACATTAGGCACCGCGTCCACTGCGCTGGGCACAGAAGGCACACTTAAATTATTTTCTGGTTGTTGTACTGGTGCAACAACACCACCAGGAATAGCTGGCTCAAAGCCCTGCATAATACTGCTTTCGGCCTCTACACGCACTGGATGATGAGCTACCCATGCTAAGCCCCCTGTAGCGACAAAGAACACAATCGCCGCCCATTTCGTCATCCGTGATAAAAAGTTAGCCGCACCTGCTGCACCAAACACACTACCCGAGGCCCCAGCCCCAAAGGCAGAGCCCATATCCGCGCCTTTACCCTGTTGTAAAAGCACCAAACCAATAATAGATAAAGAGGCAATGACTTGCACTGCTTGTAAAACGGAAGATAACCATTCCATGAAATATTCTCCGAGCCGTTTAGGCGGCCGCTATAGATAAAAAATCGTTGGCTTTTAAAGAAGCCCCGCCAACCAAAGCACCATCAATATCAGGCATTTTAAACAAATCGGCTGCATTTGTTGGATTTACACTGCCGCCATATAGGATACGTACGTTAGGAGCTTCGGCCTGTTGTAGTAAGGCACGAATATAAGCATGTACGCTTTGGGCTTGCTCGGGGCTTGCACTTTTCCCTGTTCCTATTGCCCATACCGGCTCGTACGCAATGACCAATCGGCGCAATAAATCAGGGCTTAATTCTAATAACTGCTGGAGCTGCTGCAAAATCACCGACTGGGTTTGGTTTTGCTCATGTTCGGCTTCTGTTTCACCGACACAAACCACCGGTGTCAGTCCGGCTTGCAATGCAGCCTGCGTTTTAGCTAAAACCAGTGTATCGGTCTCGCCATATAATGCGCGACGCTCAGAATGCCCGAGCAACACCCATTGGCACCCAAAATCTTTTAGCATGGTGGCAGAGACTTCGCCTGTGAATGCCCCCGCTTCGTGCTCGCTCATGTTTTGGGCCCCCCATTGGATGGGCGAGCCCGACAAAAGCTGTTGTAACTGGGCTAAATAAGGGTGTGGTGCGCACACAACAATATCTGTCTGTGAGTGGGCATTGCCTAGGTCAGCGATGAGCTGATTTAGTAACTGCGCATTTTGGTCCAAAGACCCATGCATTTTCCAGTTACCCATTACTAATCGTTTTTTAGTCATACAAAAACCCGGTTGTGTGGTTTACACCACAATTATTCTCAAACCCATTATTGTAGCCTGTCGCCCTAGCCTATGCCTAGACAGTCAGAATAATTTTACCGACCTGATCCCCCCTTTCCATTAAGGCATGCGCCTGTGCAGCCTCTGTCAAAGGAAAGGTTTGATAAATTAATGGTTTAACTTTCCCCTGTTCGAGTAAGGGCCAAACCTCTTGATATAAGGCTTGTGCTACCTGAGCTTTAAAAGCGGATTCTCTGGGGCGCAGGGTAGAGCCTGTAATTGTTAAACGACGGCGTAAGATTTGCCCGGCATCCAGCTGCGCTTTAGCTCCCCCCAAGAGCGCAATCACAACAATACGCCCATCATCCGCCAAACACGCTAGATCTCGATTTAAATAATCCCCGGCCACCATGTCTAGAATGACATCAACGCCCCGACCATGTGTATGCGCTAACACCACCTCTTCAAAAGATTGCGTTTTATAGTTAATACCAATCGCGCCTAGCTGCTCTACAGCTTGAACTCGCTCATCTGACCCCACTGTCGCAAAAACCTGATGACCTTTAGCAACGGCAAGCTGAATGGCAGTAGTACCAATACCACTCGCCCCACCATGCACTAAAAGGCTTTCGCCTGCTTGTAACTGAGCACGCATCCAAACATTGCTATAGACCGTAAAAAAAGTTTCAGGAATGCCAGCGGCTTCGGTTAAAGACAAGCCTTTTGGCACGGGTAAACAATGCGAGGCGTCAACAGCAGCAAACTCAGCATACCCCCCGCCGGGCAGTAAAGCACAAACCGTATCCCCTATTTTTAAGCTCGTCCCGCGCAAATCCCCCGCTATCAAGGTGCCAGCCACCTCTAGCCCTGGCAGATCTGAGGCACCGGCCGGAGCAGGATAAGCCCCTTTACGCTGAAACACATCGGGGCGGTTAACACCTGCGGCCGCAACCTGGATCAAAACCTGACCTGCTGCTAGAGTAGGCATCGGACGCTGCGTAGGCTGCAATACCTCGGGACCACCTGGGGCGGTGATTTCTACAGCTAACATGGTGTTGGTCATATTTCCTCCTTAAATGGCTTTAAATCGAGACTGATTACATTGTAATTCAGTATTTTGCTCTATTTTCCGTACTTTTATAAAAAAAACGTGACAAATTTATTTTAATCGGTTAATATTATTTTTTTAGCAGTTATAGCAACTACTAAATATGTGTGATTAGGCACCGGAAGCGTGCCAGAGTGGTTGAATGGACTGGTCTTGAAAACCAGCGATGGGGTAACCCATCCGTGAGTTCGAATCTCACCGCTTCCGCCACAACACACAACGCCGCATCCATGGCGGAATAGGTAGACGCAAGGGACTTAAAATCCCTCGAACGCAAGTTCGTCCCGGTTCGATTCCGGGTGGATGCACCAAAATTCAAAGCCCTGACAGGTGAAAACTTGTCAGGGCTTTTTATATTTGCTCTGCGCATAAAAAAAGCTGAGCGTACTCAGCTTTTCTTTACACCAATGGATTTTCTGTTTTAACAGAAAACCCATGCTTGCGAAATTTACTCGTTTTCTTTGGTGTCTTTAGGGCCCTGAGGACCGCCTTGGGCTTCGATGCCACCAATGGCTTTCATCGACAAGCGTAAGCGACCCTTGTCATCGGCTTCGATAACCTTAACACGAACCTGCTGCCCCACCGCCAATACATCATTAATGTTGTTGATACGGTAGTTAGCAATTTCAGAAATGTGCAATAGGCCATCTTTACCAGGCAGGACTTGAACAATAGCACCAAAGTCCAATACACGCACCACTGGCCCCTCGTATTCTTGACCCACTTCGACTTCGGCTGTGAGCTCTTTAATACGACGCTCTGCTTCTTGGGCTTTATCCAAGTCAGCACTTGAAATAGTAATGGTGCCGTCTTCACCAATGTCAATCTGTGTACCGGTTTCTTCGGTTAGGCTGCGAATCGTTGCACCACCCTTACCGATAACATCGCGGATTTTATCGGGATTGATTTTAAGCGTGAGCATGCGAGGAGCAAAAGCTGATAGCTCTGTACGCGAGCCTTCGAGCGCCTCTTTCATTTTTCCTAAAATATGTAAGCGACCCTCTTTGGCTTGAGCCAATGCCACTTGCATGATTTCAGTGGTAATACCCTGGATCTTAATATCCATTTGCAGCGCTGTAATACCAGCTTCGGTACCAGCCACTTTAAAATCCATATCACCTAAATGGTCTTCGTCACCCAAAATATCGGTCAGAACGGCGAATTTACCACCCTCTTTAATTAGCCCCATTGCTACACCCGCCACGTGATCTGCCATGGGCACACCCGCATCCATCATGGATAGCGAGCCACCACATACAGACGCCATGGAAGACGAACCGTTGGACTCGGTGATCTCAGAAACTACACGAATGGAATACTGGAAGTCTTCTGGGCTAGGCAATAATGGAATCAATGCACGCTTAGCCAAGTTACCGTGACCAATTTCACGACGTTTAGGTGCCCCAAAACGCCCGGTTTCACCAGTAGCAAACGGAGGGAAGTTGTAATGCAGCATAAAACGATCACGCGACTCGCCCATCACGGAATCAATAATCTGCTCGTCTTGCTTCGTACCTAGAGTTGCTACCACCAAAGCTTGGGTTTCACCACGCGTAAAGAGAACGCTCCCATGCGCACGTGGTAATACCCCCAAGCGAATAGAAATAGGACGCACAGTGCGAGTATCGCGCCCATCAATACGAGGCTCCCCACTGAGGATTTGACCACGTACAATTTCACTTTCGAAGTCAAAGAGAATGTTATCGACCTCGACACTATCGGGGGCATCGGTACCGGCGGCTTCCGCTTGCTCGACCAAACCAGCGTGGACTTTAGCATACACATCGTTCACAGCCGCTGTACGCGCTTGCTTTTGACGAATTTGGTACGCGGCTTTTAAGTCTTCGTAAGCTAAAGCTTTAACCGCATCAATAAGAGGCTGATTCACAGGCGCTGGCTGCCAATCCCACTCGGGTTTACCGGCTTCCTCGACCAGCTCATTGATTGCATTGATCGCTACTTGCATTTGTTCGTGACCGAATGCAATCGCCCCTAACATGACCTCTTCGGAAAGCTGCTGCGCCTCGGACTCTACCATGAGCACAGCGGCTTCTGTACCTGCGACCACCAAATCCAATGCGGACTGATCGAGCTGGCCAGAAGAAGGGTTCAGCACATAATTGCCATCCACATAGCCCACACGGGCGGCACCAACGGGGCCATTGAATGGAATCCCAGAAATAGCCAAAGCAGCCGATGCCCCAATCAGAGCTGGAATATCCGGACTGATTTCAGGGTTAACCGACAAAGCATGAATAATAATCTGGACTTCGTTATAAAAGCCTTCGGGGAATAAAGGACGCAACGGACGGTCAATTAAACGAGCCGTTAACGTTTCACGGTCAGAAGGTTTACCTTCGCGCTTGAAAAAACCACCCGGGATACGACCGGCGGCATAGGTTTTTTCAACATAGTCAACAGTTAAGGGGAAAAAGTCCTGCCCAGCTTTGGCCGTTTTTGCGCCAACAACAGTAGCTAAAATAACAGTATCTTCGATAGAAACAAGAACAGCACCGGAGGCTTGGCGAGCAATCTCACCGGTTTCGATCACAACTTGATGCTGTCCATATTGAAATGACTTCGTCACTTTATTGAACATTAGGAGATATCCTTACAATAAAAAAGCCGCGCACATGCGAAGCTATGTTCGCACCATGCACGGCTATATCGCGGGGCAATGCCCGTGAATCACTTACGTAAACCGAGTTTTTGAATTAGTTCACTGTAAGCGCTAGGTTTACGGTTTTTGAGGTAGTCGAGTAATTTACGACGACGGCTAACCATACGTAATAGACCACGACGAGAGTGATGGTCTTTTTTGTGGCTCTTGAAGTGCTCAGTTAACACATTAATGCGTGCGGTTAATAGCGCTACTTGGACTTCGGGAGAGCCAGTATCACCTTGGGTGCGTTGAAACTGTTCAACGACTTCGGCTTTATTGATGTTTGTTCCAGACATAATTTCCTCGAAAAACTGGCGTTAGGGCCGAGTATGCCCTAACGTGCAATAACAACAAATAGATAAGAGTGTAATTATAGCGGATTTTAACCAAAAAGCCGATGCTTATGTTTAAAATCCGTAAAGTCGCTTATATCCAAGGATATACTACACCATCCAACTTGATTTCCCGAGGTTTACTATGCTTCGTCTTTCAGCTCTTTGCCTGCTGCTATTAGGAGCTTGCACCACTATTAGCGAAACCCCTACGGGCACCCCCATCGAACAGGTTTTACAGCGCTATGGTGCGCCCACCTCTGTGTGCCCTGCACAACACCCTACTCGCTATATCTGGTCACAACAACCTAATGGACGCTACGCATGGGCGATAGAGGTAGACGCTAACCAGCAAGTCGCTCATGCTTCTCAAGTGCTCACCGACCATGAGTTTGCCCGCCTACAAATAGGCGTTTGGACCAAAGAGCAAGTGCTCTGCCATTTTGGTCCCCCTGCCGAACGAGACATCACCCCCTATCAGGGCATAAAAAGATTAGTCTGGTCCTACCGCTATAAACAAAATAGCGTATGGGAATCACTCATGTATGTGTATTTTGATGAAAATGGTGTAGTACAACATTACCACCCAGGCCCAGATCCGCAGGTTATTGATGAGTGGAACCTGTGGTAGGCAGCGGCAAAAACACGATCACATCGAAGCCCCACTCGTCGCTTTACGTTGACGCAGTTGGCGCGCTTTGCGCCAACGCCAAAACATCACTACCCAGCCCGAGACGCTGTATAAAATAAATAAACTAAATAAGACTATAGGCGGGTCTGATGACACAAAAACAAACAACAGCACAAATAACAACATGACCCAAAAGGGAACACTACGCCCTAAAGCAAAGGATTTCCCACTGTAAAAAGGTGCATTTGATACCATCGCTACCCCCGCATATACGGTTAGCGCAAAAGCACCCCAAGCCAAAGGCTGGGCATCGATATTGAGTTTGTTATCTACGGAAAGCCAAACAAAACCTGCTATTAATGCCGCCGCGGCTGGACTAGGTAACCCCTGAAAAAAGCGTTTATCTACCACAGCGATATTGGTATTAAAGCGCGCTAAACGCAACGCGGCCCCAACAACAAATACAAAAGCGGCCAGCCAGCCCCAACGCCCTAGGTCTTGTAAGGCCCACACATACATCACAAAAGCTGGTGCTACCCCAAAGGAGATAATATCTGCCATTGAGTCATATTGCTCCCCAAAAGCAGATTGTGTATTTGTCAGCCGAGCCACACGCCCATCCATGCCATCAAATACCATAGCTAAAAAGATGGCAATGGCTGCTATTTCAAAGCGGCCATTCATGGCTTGCACCACAGCATAAAAACCGGCAAATAAATTCGCTGTCGTAAACGCATTGGGCAATAAGTAAATGCCACGGCGGCGTTTATCATCGGAATGGTAATCAGGCATAAGCACCTAACAGATGGAAAAGAAAAGCCTATTTTAACGCCAATCAGACCAAGCGACAAAAAAACCTCCGCCATTTTAGGTGGCGGAGGTTTTTAATAGTGACCAGCAAAATTAGTTCTTGCTTTGGTCTACTAGTTTATTAGCTGCAATCCAAGGCATCATCGCACGTAACTGAGCACCCACTTTTTCAATTTGGGACTCTTCGTTAATGCGACGACGTGCTGTCATGGATGGCGCACCGGCAGCGTGCTCAAGAATGAAGTTTTTCGCGTACTCACCATTTTGAATATTGGTTAAGCACTCACGCATGGCTTTGCGCGTTTCGTCGGTAATGATCTTAGGACCAGTTACGTACTCGCCGTATTCCGCGTTATTGGAAATGGAGTAGTTCATGTTGGCAATACCACCCTCGTAGATCAAGTCCACGATGAGCTTGAGTTCGTGCAAGCATTCGAAGTATGCCATTTCGGGGGCATAACCTGCTTCGACCAAGGTATCAAAACCGGCTTTGATGAGCTCAACCGCACCACCACAAAGAACCGCCTGCTCACCAAACAAGTCAGTTTCGGTTTCTTCACGGAAGTTGGTTTCGATAATACCAGCACGGCCACCGCCATTAGCACTGGCATAGGAAAGCGCGATATCACGAGCAGCACCTGATACGTCCTGATATACAGCGATCAGATGGGGCACACCGCCGCCTTGCTGGTAAGTACCACGTACGGTATGGCCAGGGGCTTTAGGAGCCACCATGATTACATCCACGTCTTTGCGGGGTACGACTTGACCGTAGTGAACGTTAAAACCATGTGCAAAAGCCAACGCGGCACCGGCTTTCATGTTGGGCTCTACTTGGGTGCGGTAAACCTCTGCAATATTTTCGTCAGGCAGTAGGATCATGACCACATCGGCATCTTTAACGGCATCCGCCACTTCTTTTACGTTAAGGCCAGCGGCTTCGGCTTTTGCCCAGGAGGCACCGCTTTTACGTAGACCAACCGTTACGTTAACACCCGAGTCATTTAAGTTGTTCGCATGCGCGTAGCCCTGGGAACCGTAACCGATGATGGCAACGTTTTTGCCTTTAATTAAAGACTGATCGCAGTCTTTGTCGTAAAAAACTTTCATGGATAACTCCAAATTAATTTGTGTAATCTGCTTACTACAGCGTTATAGCTTTAAAATTCGTTCGCCACGGCTAATACCTGAGACACCGGTACGTACCGTTTCAAGAATAGCACTGCGATCGATGGCTTGGATGAAGGCGGATATTTTTTCCTGCACCCCAGTTAATTCAATCGTATAGGTTTTGTCCGTTACATCGATGATACGCCCACGGAAAATATCCGCTAAACGTTTCAGTTCTTCGCGCTCTTTACCTACAGCACGGACCTTGATGAGCATTAGCTCACGCTCTACATGGGGACCCTCGGATAGATCAACGACTTTGACCACATCCACTAAACGATTTAAATGTTTTGTAATTTGCTCGATGACCTCGTCTGAACCAATGGTGACGATAGTCATGCGCGATAGTGTATCGTCTTCTGTTGGCGCGACGGTGAGGGTTTCAATGTTATAGCCACGAGCAGAAAACAAGCCTACCACACGAGACAACGCGCCGGGTTCGTTTTCGAGCAGGATAGAGATTACGTGTTTCATTATTCGTCCCCCTCTAGGTCGGCAGCGCTAAGGATCATTTCCGTGAGGCCTTTACCCGCTTTTACCATAGGCCATACGTTTTCGGTTTGGTCTGTAATAAAGTTCATAAATACCAAACGGTCTTTATGCTTGGTAAAAGCTTCGCGAATGGCTGGCACCACATCCGAGGGGCTCTCAATATGTAAGCCTACATGCCCATAGCTTTCGACTAGCTTTGTGAAATCAGGCAAAGCATCCACGTACGATTCAGAATAACGGGAACCATAATCGATTTCCTGCCATTGACGCACCATACCTAAATAGCGGTTATTTAAGCATAAAATCTTGGGTGTAAGGCGATACTGACTGCAGGTGGAAAGCTCTTGAATATTCATCTGAATCGAGGCTTCACCAGTGATCACAGCCACATCGGCATCTGGGTTCGCCATTTGTACCCCCATGGCGTAAGGCAAGCCAACCCCCATCGTCCCCAATCCGCCAGAGTTAATCCAACGGCGTGGGTGGTTAAAGCGATAGTATTGTGCGGCCCACATTTGGTGCTGTCCAACGTCTGAGGTCACAAAAGCGTTGCCGCCAGTGACTTCCCAAAGCGCTTCTACTACTGACTGTGGTTTAATGACGCTATCGGATTTTTCGTAGGATAGGCTTTTTACGCCACGCCACTCATTGATCTGCTGCCACCATTTGGCCAATGCGGTTTTTTTCGCATTCGAGGCAGATTTGGTTTGGGCGTAAAACTCGTTTAATTCGGTTAGGACGTCTTTGACACAACCAACAATGGGAACATCGGCTTTAACCCGTTTTGAAATTGAAGACGGATCAATGTCAATATGAATGATTTTGCGTGGTACTTGAGCAAAATGACGGGGATTGCCGATCACACGATCATCAAAACGTGCGCCCACCGCAATCAACACATCACAATGCTGCATGGCCATATTGGCTTCGTAAGTGCCGTGCATACCGGGCATACCTACGTACTGATCATCGCAGCCGGGAAAAGCGCCCAAAGCCATGAGCGTGGTTGTACACGGGGCCCCGGTGAGCTTAACCAGTTTATTGACCTGCTCAGAAGCATCGCCCAAAATAGCACCACCGCCCACATATACCATGGGGCGCTCAGCCTGAGCGAGCAGCTGCGCGGCTTTTTTGATCTGCCCCTGATGGCCTTTAGTGACGGGCATGTAGGAGCGTAGTTTAGGCTCGCCCCGTTTAGGCGTATAACGCGCCATTGCTACGGTAATGTCTTTAGGGATATCGACAAGCACCGGACCAGGACGACCCGTTTTAGCAATATAGAAGGCTTTGCGAATAATATCCGCCAAATCTCGTACATCACGTACTAAGAAGTTATGCTTAACACAGGGGCGGGTGATACCGACCGCATCACATTCTTGGAAAGCGTCCTCGCCAATAGCCTGTGTGCCGACTTGGCCACTGATAATCACCATAGGCACTGAGTCCATGTAGGCGGTAGCAATGCCTGTTACGGCATTCGTTAGCCCGGGGCCACTGGTCACTAAAGCCACACCGACTTTGTTAGAGGAGCGGGAATAAGCATCTGCAGCATGTACTGCAGCTTGTTCATGACGAACTAAGATATGACGAAATTTGTCTTGTTTGAATATCGCATCGTAGATGTATAAAACCGCACCGCCGGGGTAACCAAAAACATGCTCCACCCCTTCTTCGGCCAACGTGCGAACTACGATATCGGCGCCATTGAGTTCCATAATATAAATATTTCCTTTCAGGTTTTGCTCGAATATCCCACCTGGCACCTAAGCCGGAGTCTGGACCAGCTACAGCAACATGATTTAGCGCTTTAAAGCCCACTGAGCTTTTCCACCTAAACACATTACAGAGCCGTCTGCACTCTGTGGAACACGGCAAGCACGCAAACAGTGCGTATAGCTTGAAACGAAAGCTCGGCACCACACGCTTGTGACGCGGCCAGCAGCAGTAAAAAGGCGCAAATTAACAGGCGGATAACCGTAAAACTTAGCCTATTATCCATTCTGGTAAGAATGAATCAAATAGAATAACCCGTTTGGTTCACCCTAAGCAACCCTAAGCCATCGCATGTTGGTATTGTGCAAAGCAAAACCTACATCGTAACGTGTTTTTACAACAAAGGGAGTAAAAAGCGAAAAAAGCCAGCATCCTGTGAAAAACTGGCTTTTTTACTACAAAGGAATTGCGTTATTTTTTAAAAAAAGGCTTGTAGTCCTGTTTGCGCTCGTCCCAAAATCAACGCATGAATATCATGGGTACCCTCATAGGTATTTACTACCTCTAGATTCACCAAATGACGCGCCACACCAAACTCGTCAGAAATCCCATTACCCCCTAGCATATCTCGCGCTAACCGCGCGATGTCTAATGCCTTGCCGCACGAGTTTCTCTTCATGATTGAGGTAATTTCTACCGCCGCGATCCCCTCGTCTTTCATACGCCCCAAGCGCAAACACCCTTGAAGCGCCAAGGTGATTTCGGTTTGCATGTCCGCAAGCTTTTTCTGAATAAGTTGATTAGCGGCCAATGGGCGCCCAAACTGCTTACGATCTAATGTGTACTGACGTGCGGTGTGCCAACAGTCTTCTGCCGCACCCAATGCCCCCCAAGCAATTCCATAGCGCGCCGAATTCAAACACGTAAAGGGTCCACGTAAGCCCGCGACCTTAGGCAACATATGCTCAGCGCCGACTTCTACGCCATCCATTACTATTTCCCCAGTAATAGAGGCACGCAAACCAACTTTGCCATGAATCACTGGGGCCGATAAGCCCTTCATGCCTTTTTCCAAAATAAAGCCACGGATTTTGCCGTCGTCCTCACCGCCCACGACTTTGGCCCATACGACAAACACATCGGCAATAGGGGAGTTAGTAATCCACGTTTTATTTCCATGTAAAACATAACCGTCAGCGGTTTTTTTAGCGCGTGTCTCCATCGCCCCCGGATCCGAACCATGGTTAGGCTCTGTTAAACCAAAACAACCTACCCACTCACCACGCGCAAGTTTGGGTAAGTATTTTTGTTTTTGCTCCTCGGAACCAAACTCATAAATCGGCACCATCACCAACGATGATTGCACGCTCATCATGGAGCGATAACCCGAATCAACGCGCTCTACCTCTCGCGCAATCAAACCATAGGACACATAATTTAAACCTGCCCCACCATATGTTTCCGGTATCGTCGCCCCTAATAAACCTAGCTCCCCCATTTCCTGAAAAATA
>NZ_JASLIX010000061.1:0-12337 GCF_030152715.1 Paenalcaligenes sp. | reverse complement strand
GATTTGCTATCCGAAATCGAGGATCACCTAGGCATGGATGCCATCCCGTTTTCTTGGCCAGTGGGCATGGCAAAACGTTTTGGTGGGGTTTTTAACCTACCCAAAGACCAAATGCATGTGTTTGACAACAAAAACAAAGATCACCGCGCTGAAAATATTGAAATCTTGCCAGGGCTTCACAATCCCGATACCGAAGCACGTTTTGGCGCCGAATACGCCAAAGCACAAGAGGAAATCGAACTTATCCAAGCCGCCACACCGGATTTTGATTTGCATGCCTTTTTAGCAGGCAAACAAACCCCTGTGTTTTTTGGCTCAGCGTTGAATAACTTCGGCGTCCAAGAGGTACTGGATGCACTCGTCGACATGGCACCTCCCCCTGGCCCGCGTGAAGCCGTCCAACGAGAAGTCAAACCCACCGAAAACAAATTCACCGGTATGGTGTTTAAAGTCCAAGCAAACATGGACCCCGCTCACCGAGACCGCGTCGCTTTTGTGCGAGTCAGCTCAGGTCATTTTACCCGTGGTATGCGCCTTAAAGTCGCTCGCACCAACAAAGAAATCCGCCCAAACAACGTGGTTTCTTTTTTATCGCAACGCCGCGATCTTGTCGAAGAAGCATTTGCGGGTGATATTATCGGGATTCCTAACCATGGTGTATTGCAATTAGGCGATGTGTTAACCGAAGGTGAAACCCTACAGTTTACTGGCTTACCCTTTTTTGCCCCTGAGCTCTTTCAAAGTGTGGAAGTCAAAGACCCTTTACGCACCAAACAGCTACGTACAGGGCTAACTCAGCTTGGCGAAGAGGGAGCCATCCAAGTCTTTAAACCCCACCTTACAGGTGGTAGCTTGCTACTTGGTGCTGTAGGGCAACTACAGTTCGAAGTGGTTGCAGACCGACTCAAAAACGAATATGGTGTAGACGCTCGTATGTCCCCGTCTCGCTATAATCTGGCACGTTGGGTCACATCTAAAAACCCCGCCGCACTAAAAAAATTCATTGATAGCAACGCGGCCAACATCGCGTATGACGTGGTCGATGCCGTCGCCTTTTTGGCTAGCTCCCCCGCTCAACTACGCGTAGCGCAAGAACTACACCCCGACATTGAATTTCACACCATGCGCGAGCATAGTGGCCAGCTTTTCCACTAATTATCTAACGTATCATGTGACAGTTGTTGGATTCTGTCACATGCTCTCGCTGCGTATTCAGTACAATATAAGTATTGTTTTTATTCTCTTATTTAATTAAATCCAGTCTATGTCTTGGCGCATTATTATTGTCACTCTGCTTCTTGCTATTGCCGCCTCCATTTGGGGTGGGCTGCAACTAGGCAACTGGCTTATCGCAAACGGCCCGTTAAAATCGGATGTGCTTGATGCGTATAAAGACCTTTATACCGTCCCCACCCTAGATGCAGACGGCAAACCCTACGTACCCGCTCCGCCGCAACCACTCGTGGATGGTCGTCTTGCCGTTCCCGATACCCCTGAGCCTGCCGAATGGGAAATTAATCACAATACTGATTTGTTAGCTGAGCGCCCTCCAATTGCTTTAGCCACAGCCTCTGGAGCCTCAACTAGAACAAATGATTTTGCACGCCATCACGTGAGTCCTAGCGGCTTACAGGGCTTAGCGCAAATTGGTACGCTAACACCTCATACGATGAGAACTTCTGAGCCCAATAATGATGTGATCCAGCCCATCGATATCGGGACACCACCCCCGCCCCCCTCTCAAGAAGTACAAGCCCCATCCCTGCCTATTACCGCTAACCCTAACTGGCAAGTGGATTTTCAGCGTGAGCTTCAAGCATGTGATCGCTTAGGCTTTACAAAAGTCCCTAGCTGCAAATGGGACGCACGTAATAAGTATTGTGGCCCACATAATGCATGGGGTCGGGTTCCAGGTTGTCCAGCTAAAGCCTTCTAAACAAAAAAGCCTCGGTTTGACCGAGGCTTTTTTTAGGATTCAGCCGGTGTGCTACTTTGGCTCTGCAGATAATTGGGCAAGCCCATTTTTTCAATTAAGTCTTGTTGGGTTTCTAACCAATCAATATGCTCTTCGGTGTCTTTTAAGATATGTAACAATAAGTCTCGTGAAACAAAATCCCCCACAGACTCACAGTGCTTAATTCCCTCTACGACGGTAGCGTGTGCCGCCTTTTCTAGGGATAAATCGCACTCTAAAATTTCTGGTACGTCTTCACCAATACGTAGTTTATGTAGATCTTGTAAGTTAGGTAAGCCATCTAACATCAAAATACGATCAATGAGCAAATCAGCGTGTTTCATTTCGCCAATTGACTCGTCGTATTCGACTTTACCTAATTTATCAAAGCCCCAGTGATTAAGCATGCGAGCATGCAAAAAATACTGATTAATGGCGGTGAGTTCGTTTTTTAATTGTTGATTCAGGTAGGAAATAACTTGTTTATCGCCTTTCATGGTGTTCTCCGATAAGAGCCGTCTTCACCCCATTATAGGGCGGCCTACCCTAAAGTATAGGCGAAAACACCAGTCAGGCAGAGCCCATTACACTTATTGAGCCACCACCGCTGCTGTCAGTTGAGTATCATTTGCTGCCTGACGTCGCGAGCGAGTGATTTCCGTCGCATGTAAATGATGTTCAAATTCCGGAACAGGAAGCAACTCCATAGCGCTTTCAGCGCAACGGCCACAGTTAATCGCCACCCCTAATTCGAACTGCAAATCTTCAAGTGTGGACGCCCCATTGGCTACTGCGGTTTTAATTTGCTTATCCGTGATTGCACTACAGATACAAATATACATGAGAATCATTATCATTTAGTTGAGCTAAGACAAACCATACCACTGAAAACAAAAATAAACAAGCGTGAAAAAACAACACTATAACTAACGGAATTCTCTTTTCAATTCGCAAGCATCGACAGTCCACGAGCAACGTTATATCTTTTGTATATGGCTTTCGTCGATTTTTATTTTTTGTGTTTTTCTTATGATGATGCACCCAGAGACTGCTCATACTGATATGCCACTTGCCCCTCCTACGGTAAAAGACCGCATCACGATTCATCAAACTATCCTACGTTTGACCGCTATCTATAAAACCGTGGCGCTTGCTATCGTACTCATTGGCGTTGTGCTTTGGTTGACCATCATCAACCGTATTTTGCACTTTGGGCGTACCTTGGATTACTCAGGGCTTGAAGCCCTAGGCATTGATGCCGCCCTAATCAAACAGTACAACCCTTTTTTTTGGTGGACAGTGGTTATCATTTGCACTCTACTGTTTAGTTATCTGCTTTTTCACCTCGTCCAGTACACTCGTCAACGTGCCAGTCAAAAGGTTGTCTCTGATACCGACCTGTCGGAACTACTAAAAAAAATATCGCCTGCAGCAACACATGTCCTTTCTTGGGCTTGGCAGCAGCGACGACACCCCATCACCGTCGGCGTTTTACAACAAACCACAGCACAGCTCGGCGCAAATCGTTATGCCTTGATTTGTTTAGCAAAAAAACAAGAACAACAAATTCAAAATCATCTTGCGCCCACAACAAAACACACAGAACCCTTGCATCATTTATGATTTTGTGTTTTATTAGTGGCATGACTATTTCACGCACAGCCTCTATCTGCAGCATTCCTACTACCAGCGCTTACCGCTGCGTCGCTGCTCGTGCGTATGCCCAAACACTTTCCTTACTGCCTCTACTACTAGCGCCCGGTTGCCGGGCCTAGAGTCTAGTGGCAGTCCGGCAGCCATATACACAGCCACATATTTGAACGCCGTCACCGGCAATTCAAGTATTTTTGTGGTTCAGGTGGCGGCGAAAAGGTTTTACTTTTTGTCCCACAGGTGTATCCATGATTTCCAATCCCGCTTCAAAATACGTTCCCTTTAGCCCTTTTGCTAAAGACTTCTCCGATCGCACATGGCCGTCCAAACGCATCACGCAGCCCCCTATTTGGATGAGTACAGATTTACGTGATGGCAACCAATCCTTAATTGAACCCATGAGCGTAACCAGCAAATTACGCTTTTTTGAGTTGCTCGTAAAAATCGGATTCAAGGAAATCGAAGTTGGCTTCCCTTCTGCCTCACAAACCGATTTCGACTTTGTGCGCAAGCTTATCGACGAAAACCGCATTCCAGATGATGTGACCATCATCGGTTTGACGCAAGCTCGCCAAGACCTTATCGAGCGTACTGCCGAAGCGATGGCGGGTGCTAAAACCTCCATGATCCATATGTACAATGCCTGCGCTCCTGCTTTCCGTCGCATTGTCTTTAAAATGGAAAAAGAAGAAGTCAAACAAATTGCTATCAATGGCACCCGCATGGTCAAAGCTGCGATTGCTAAATATCCGCAGACCAAATGGCGCTATGAATACTCCCCAGAGGTCTTTAGTACCACTGAGCCAGAGTTTGCTCTAGAAGTCAGCAATGCTGTCATCGATGAGTGGCAACCCACCCCTGAAGATCCAATGGTATTGAACTTACCTGCCACGATAGAAGCCACCACCCCAAACCTATACGCCGACCAAATTGAATGGATGCACCGTAATTTGCATAATCGTGAAAGCGTTGTCATTAGTCTTCACCCGCATAATGACCGTGGAACAGGGGTAGCTGCTGCCGAGCTGGGCTTAATGGCCGGCGCAGATCGAGTCGAGGGCTGTTTATTTGGTAATGGTGAGCGCACCGGTAACGTTTGTTTAGTTACCTTAGCCTTAAACCTCTACACTCAAGGCATTCACCCAGGCTTGGATTTCTCCGATATTGACGAGGTACGCCGCATTGTCGAAGAGTGCAATCAGATTCCTGTTCACCCCCGCCACCCCTACGCCGGCGACCTTGTGTTTACGGCATTTTCTGGCTCCCATCAGGATGCCATTAAAAAAGGCTTTGCTATACAAAAACCGGATGCCGTATGGGAGGTTCCTTACTTACCTATTGACCCTGCCGACGTGGGCCGTAGCTACGACGCAGTGATTCGCGTCAACAGCCAATCCGGTAAAGGTGGGGTTTCGTATCTCCTTGAACAAGAACACGGTTTAGTCTTGCCTCGTCGCTTACAAATTGAATTTAGCCGCGCTATCCAAGCGGTTACCGATAGCACCGGTAAAGAGGTCAACCCTGAGCAGGTCTATGGTATTTTTGAAAAAGAATACTTGCGCACCGAGGGGCCATGGAAGCTCGTCACGCATAAAATCACTAGCCAGCCTAAAGCCGAAGACGGCACCCAGCAATTCGATATTGAAATTGATATGCTAGAAAAAGGGCAGCCCATCAAGTTGCACGGTAAAGGCGAGGGCGCGTTAGCCGCCTTTATTAATGCTTTGGATATTCCAATCCGAATTATGGACTACACCGAGCATGCCATTGGCAGCGGCACGGACACCAAAGCCGCTACCTATGTAGAAATGCGTATTGGTGAAAACCCAAGCGGCTTTGGGGTAGGTATCCATCAAGACATCCTTACTTCATCATTTAAAGCTATCCTAAGCGCTATTAACCGCCATGCTTTACAGCATGATGGCAAGCTCAACATTTAACGGTTCCTAATAAAAAAGCCCAAACTCACAATCGTTTGGGCTTTTTTTATCCGTATTTTTACCAGGCCGTTTCCGCGGGCTCCCACATCACATCCACGCTTTGCTTTTGTGCTGCCACAAGCATTTCGTACAAAGGATAAGCTCGCTGTTTAAAGCCCACTGCGCGACTCATTGCCGGCACTTTAGGCGCATCTGGGTCGTCTTCGTTCACCTCATCATCCACTACCGGCGCCTCGTCCATCGCCGCCTTTAATCCAGCTATCGCCGCTGGCAACTGATCAGGGGTGAAAACTCCACGCTCAGGTAATACCCCATCCTCGAACCGTTTCCCCGCCGCCTCTAAAACAGGTAGCGCATGCTTACCTAACATCAAAATGGACGCCGAGGCTTTTGAGATAAATGTAATTAGCATCTGGTTTCCCCCCTAAGACAAAAATAGCACCAACCGCACTTTTTCTTGCGTAATGAGTTCAAGATAACACAAAGCTCAATAAGAAGGAGAAGTTATGCGAAGCCTAATTGTTGCTATCTATGTCACTATCTATCTTTTTGCATATGCGGCTCAAGCCAATACCTGCACGCCAGCCCCTAGTCCTCATTATTGTTCTACGGCAGCCCCTAGCCACACTAATACATCAAACTGGCTTTTCCCCAATAGTGCCTTAAACCCTGTGGATCTATACACAGGTGATAAGTTTTTACAAGAGGTCGACTACTACGGACACCCGCAAGCGCCTGACCTGCGTTTAATTCGCTATTACCACTCTCAACGGCCTCATTTATCTGCATTAGGCACACAATGGCATTTGCACTTTAACGCACAATTTGACCCAAAAACATCACACATTACTTTTTCTGATGGTCAACAACGCTCTTTGCCCCCCACTGATATACAAACCCAACCCCCATTTATTATCTGGCACGCTTCTAACGAAGAGTCATGGTGGTTTCATCAGTCATCAGGCTGGTTAGCTCAAATCCACTTTTCCCAACGTCCCCCATTAATTATTCACCGCCACACACAGCCTGAGCTTATACATCAGATTCAAAGCGTAGAGCAAAATCAGCACCAACTGCATTTTATTTACGACACTAACCAAATCCCTGTACGCTTACAGGCAGTTCAAACTCCGGTTGGTGAAATCCATTACCATTATCAAACCACGTCACAACAGCAACTGCCTTTCTTAGCCCATGTCACCTACCCCGATCAGCGCCGTCTGCTTTACCATGCCGAGCCCGACTACCAACAAGGTAACCCTTGGGCAATTACTGGTAAAAGTATCCAGCAGCACTGGCAGCAACCACCTAAGCGGGTTCGTAGCTGGGTCTATGATCAAAAAGGCCGTGTCATCTTTAGTATGGGAACTCAAGCCCATGAGTGGGTGCGTACCTACTATCCTGATACACAATTTCCAGACCAAACTCGTCTACAAGGTCCACAAGGCCTGACTCACGTCCGCTTTGATTTAAGCTTAACCCCTCCACGTATTGTTGAGGTTTCTGGGGCAGGTTGTTGGGGCTGCCCTCCCCCATTTACGCAAAGCCAAAATCATGTGTCATTACAAGCCATGAAATGGCAACGCCATCCTGATCAATCCACTCAACTGCACCTACAGCTACCCGGCTGGCCTGATTTATCACTTCACTACAATGCCGCAGGGCAACTCACTCAATGGCAAAACAGTTATCAGCAGCCAGTTACCCTCCACTATGAAGGTCAACGAGCACATCGCATCAATTGGGCAAATAACACCCAGCACACCGTCCACTACAACTCACAAGGACAGGTACAAACCATAGACTATCAACATGCACAACAGACCTTACAAACACGTCTTTCTCGCCCTCACCCACGACACCTAGTCATTGATCATCCTACAGAGCAAGAATATTTACGTTTTAATGAGACAGGGCAATTACTTTCACGCAAAATTCAACGTCATCTCCTGCCCCCTTCCTCTTCTACTCCCATTAACTGGCACTATGAGGAGCGGTTTGAGTACGATGATCAACAGCGTTTAGTGCAGCACCATCTACCCGAAGGAGGCGTACTGCAATACATTTGGGGTCCTAAGCAAATCGAACGTATTGAATGGATCAATCGCCAACAACATACACAATGGGTCGTTCGTAAAATACCATTAGGCTATGAGTATGCAAACCTAAGTCGTCGCCTGGAAGTGCAACATGGCCCCCACCACTTTATCTATGTAGGCACAACGCAAACAGCTTGGTGGCAACAACTTCAACGCCAGGAAAAAGGCTTGGTCACCGCACGTCATCAATCCTATGACCTATTGCCCTCCCAGCCTCGTTGGCACCATCACTACGCTTATAATACGTCGCGCCAACTAGTAATAGAAAAAACCAATGCCCCTTCACCTCGCTTTTATGCTTGGCGCCAAAGCGGCCTTTTAGCTGCTAACTCTGCCACTTCTACTCCCTTAATTCAACGTGATGCCGCTGGTTGGGCAACTCGATGGCAACAAGATGAAAAAGACTACATTTTGGGATACAACGCCTTAGGACGTCTACATACTGTGCATAACCCTGTGGAAACTGTACAAAAAAACAGTCATAATGCCGCGGGCTTCAGAATTTATACACAACATTATCCACAAGACCAACAGCAGTTTTTTCTTTATCACAATAAAAAACTGGTTGCTGAATACACTACCCATCTAGAGACCAAACTCCCTACAGATGCGGTTCACCCCATTTCAAGACGCTATATTTATCTAGATAATCAGCCCATCGCTATGATTGATTATGATGCACACCCTGACGGTGAGTTACTACTTATGCACAGCGATCACTTAGGAGCTGTGCATATCATCAGTGACTTAGAGCAAAATCTGCGCTGGGCAGCCACTTACGATGCCTTTGGTTATGCGACTCAGCAAGCGGGTGATCTAGATTTTCATTTACGACGCGAAGGTCAATACCATGATATGAGCACAAACTGGCACGACAACCTGCTGCGCACTTATTTGCCTCAACAAGGACATTTTTTAGAGCCCGATCCAATTGGACCGACCCCTTTCAGTCAGCTATATGGTTATAGCCAGCAGCAGCCACTCAACCATACTGACCCTTGGGGCTTATTATTGTTTGCTTTTGATGGAACCCGCTATGATCACACGGTAAACAGTGTAGTTCATCAACTACACCAAGCTTCTCAAGAAACCAGCTATTACGTCGCCGGTCCCGGTAACCCTGAAACCCTTGATTGGGATGCTCTCATCGCCCACAGCGCTGGACGTATTGTAAGAAAACAATGGGACGCCCTCATTCGCCATCTCATCTACTTACAACACAACGCCCCTCACACAGTTGTTCCCATTGATATTATTGGATTTTCTCGTGGTTCTGCGCTCGCCCTTCACTTTGCCAACCAAGTTTTAAAATATACAAAAAATGGCTTGTTTAGTTATACCAATCGCTATGGTGATCATGTACAAATGTGTATTCAACCCCGTTTTATTGGCTTATTGGACACCGTAACTCAAATGGGAATACTTGGCTCCCATAACTTTCTCTTTAGCTTTAGTGTATCTCCCTTGTGGCAATGGGTAGGACATGCTGTCGCCTTGCATGAGTACCGATACCTCTTTCCTCTACACGCTCTTGGCACTGGAGATAATATTATAGAAATTGGTCTAATAGGAGCTCATGGGGATTTAGGTGGTGGCTACCCAGAGCCCACCGAAGCTGATACCCGCCCTTTAAGCGATATCGCATTAGAGTGGCTGCTATGGCAAGCTCGAGCTCAAGGGCTAGCTTTTGATCCAATTCCTTTAAACTCCGATGCTAAGTGGGCCTATCTTCATGACGAAAGCCTACTCATAGAGTTTGATCGTGACGTCGAAAACTATGATTCCCTTTTTTTCGTGCACCCCTCTTTACGAAACAAACAGTTTCTACACCCTACTTATGGCTATGGCGCACGGCGCCAAGTCCGCGCATTTTTAGATAGATCGCTATCAAAAGAAGAAAAAATCCACAATCGAGTGGCCAAAGTAGATCTAGAGGCCTATTACGAATGGTTAAAACCTTATTTTTCTACAGAGCCGTAAACACGATCAGACATACCCTTACTGAACAAAACCGCGTTTCACGTTATGATGTAAGCCTAATCGTTCGGGCTTGAGCCAATCTGTATTCTTACGCGCTCGCCTTTATTTATTGCCTATTTTCTCTCAAACAACCTATGCTTGCTCAGCAACAACAACAGCTCAGCGCCTGCATTCAGGCCGCCGTCCAATCTTTGGTGCCAGACGCTAACCCGTCTATTGTTTTAGAACGCCCTAAAGTCGCCGCCCATGGTGATGTGGCAACCAACGTCGCTATGCAACTGGCGCGTCCGGCCAAGCGTAACCCTAGAGAACTAGCTCAAAGTATTGTGGACTTTATTTTGGCCGATGCCAGCATGAAAGACCTCATTTCCTCGGCAGAAATCGCTGGCCCAGGCTTTATCAACTTTCGCTTAACACCTGCAGCCCACCAGGCTGTACTGCCAGAGGTTTTTACTCAAGGCAATGCCTTTGGTAATCAGCCAGCTACCCAACAAAAACTCATGGTGGAGTTTGTCTCTGCTAACCCTACCGGCCCCTTACATGTGGGGCATGCACGTCAAGCAGCGCTTGGCGATGCCTTATGCCGCTTATTTAGTAGTCAGGGGTTCGAGGTTAGCCGCGAGTTTTACTATAACGATGCCGGCAACCAAATCGATAACCTTGCTATTAGTGTACAAGCGCGCGCTCAGGGTATTGCTCCTGACAGCCCCGAGTTTCCTGCCGATGGCTATAAAGGCGATTACATTATGGACATCGCCCGCGCTTTTTTAGCCAAAGAAACGGTTTCTGCTGCGGATGGCGAGCCCGTCACCGCTTCCGGTGATATCCAAAATCTCGATGACATCCGTCGCTTTGCCGTAACGTATTTACGTCACGAGCAAGACTTGGATCTAAAAGCTTTTAATCTGGTTTTTGATAATTACTACCTCGAAAGCTCACTATACACCGATGGTCGCGTCGATGCTGTAGTCAAAGCCCTTACTGAAGCGGGTCATACCTATGAAGCAGATGGAGCGCTTTGGTTACGCACCACAGAGCTCAACACTGGTGACGACAAGGATCGCGTGATGCGCAAACGCGAGGGGGGCTATACCTATTTTGTACCAGACGTGGCATATCATGTTTCTAAATGGGAGCGCGGTTTTCATCACGCAATCAACATCCAAGGCACAGACCACCATGGCACAATTGCTCGCGTGCGCGCAGGCTTACAGGGCTTAAACATGGGGATCCCCGCCGACTACCCCGCTTATGTTTTACACAGCATGGTAAAAGTGATGCGAGGCGGCGAAGAGGTCAAAATCTCCAAGCGTGCCGGCAGTTACGTGACCTTACGTGACTTGGTAGATTGGGTAGGGTTAGATGCGGTACGTTTTTTCTTGGTTCAGCGTCGAGCGGACTCCGATTTTGTATTTGATATTGATCTCGCTCTTTCTAAAAGCGAGGAAAACCCCGTTTACTATATCCAATACGCACATGCTCGAGCACACTCTGTCTTAAAACAGACGGCTTTATCTAAGCAAGCCTTAGCAGAAGCCGACTTTAGCTTGCTCACCGCCCCTAGCGAAATCAAATTGTTACAGCGTCTGGCTGAATATCCCGCTATGCTAAGCCAAGCCGCCAAGGATCTTGCTGCTCATCAGGTGGCGTTCTGGCTACGTGACTGTGCGGCGGATTTCCACGCCTGGTATAACAGCGAGCGCGTTATGGTAGAGAACACCGCACTAAAAACCGCTCGCGCCGCCCTGACGGCTGCTACTGCACAAGTCATTGCTAACGGCTTAGATAAGCTCGGCGTCAGCGCTCCTAAAACCATGTAATTATCATTATGGCCACCCGTCGTAAATCAACAGCTAAACCTTCTGCCGGCATGTTTTCCGGCATCCTGATTGGGCTAGTCATTGGGCTTGCCGCGGCGGTGGCCGTGGCACTTTACGTCACAAAAGCCCCCATGCCTTTCATGGATAAAGCGAGTCAAGAAATCGAACGCATTCTACTGCCTGATGTGCAACATGCTCCCGACCCCAATATTGGTCTCTATGGTGAAATGGCCCCCTTAGATCAACCCGTTTTTATTGGAAAAGAAGCCGAGATCGCACAAAATCTGGGGCAGGTGGCAGCCCCCTCAACGCCCTCAATCCCTACCCCCTCTACAGATGCACTCGGTAATTTAATCGCTCAGCTTCCGAATCCCCATGCCGCTAAGCCAAGTGCCCCTAAAACCACTACTCAGGTTGCTAAAGCCGCCCCCTCCACCTATTACCTACAAGCGGGCGCTTTTCGCTCTGCTCAAGACGCAGAAAGCATGCGTGCCCGCATATTATTACTCGGCTTAGATGCGACTGTTCAAAAAGGTGAATACAGCGGTGGTACCATTAACCGTGTTCGGGTGGGTCCATTTAATGGGCTCGATCAAATGAATCAAGCACGAGCGACCCTAGGTAAAGAAAAAATTGAAACTTCTGTGGTACGTCCTTAGTCATACCACTATTTATTGGAGTCACAGGAATCATTATGTCTTATTTATCTCTTTTTAGTCGCTTGACAGCAACGGCAGCACTAGCTGCTAGCGTACTTATTAGCCCTGCTGTTACGGCTCAAGAGCCCGCCCCTAACTCTTACATCACCCTAGGCCAAGCCATACCAGCGGATAGCCTAAATAAAACCGAGGTGCTTGAGTTCTTTGCGTATAGCTGCCCACATTGTGCCGT
>NZ_JASLIX010000020.1:0-4281 GCF_030152715.1 Paenalcaligenes sp. | reverse complement strand
GAAAACGAAGCCAACAATGGTCTAAAAAATGATCGCTACACCATTGCGATGGCACGTACCAACGACCCGCACTCTGCTACCGCACAGTTTTTTATTAACGTTGCCGATAACGATTTTCTTAACCACACTAATCCTACCCCTAATGGCTGGGGCTACGCGGTGTTTGGTAAAGTTGTCGAGGGCACCGACGTTGTAGATAGCATCAAAGGTGTTAAAACTGGGAACAAAGGCTTCCACCAAGACGTACCTGTCGAAGATGTCATCATCGAAAACGCTACCGTTGTTGAGTAAGCTGCAGCTTCACGGTACGGTCTGGATCGCCGCAGATATTCATTTGGGGCCACATAGCCCCAAAACGTCACAGGCTTTTTATCAGTTTTTAGATCAAGCCAAACAACACGCTGACGCGCTTATTTTATGCGGCGATATTTTCCACGCTTGGGTAGGGGCGGATCAAGCCATTGACCCTCCTGCCTGGCTGGCACACGCGGTGTATCATTTCCGGCATACGGCAATGGATTTGCCGATTTTTTTTATGCGCGGTAACCGTGATTTTTTACTGGATGGGCATTTTGCGCATTATGTTGGCGCACAGATGCTTGATGATCAGCTGATTTTACAGACAGATCATCATCGTCTTTTGCTAACCCATGGGGACGAGCTGTGTACCGATGACCAGCGCTATCAACGCTTTAGGCGGCGTGTGCGTAATAAAAAGCTCCAACGCTTTTTTTTGCGTTTGCCGTTAGCTTGGCGTGAGCGTATTGCCGGTGGACTACGTCAACAAAGCCAAAAACAACAACAATACTTACCGCAATCTATCACCGATGTGAACGAGCAAGCGTGTATGGATTTACTGCAGCAACATCACGAGCAGGTGTTAGTCCATGGCCATACGCACCGGCCGGCTTTGCATCGTCTGGAAAATGGCTTAAGTCGAATTGTATTACCCGACTGGGAATACG
The DNA here is from genome assembly GCF_030152715.1 of Paenalcaligenes sp. Lineage (NCBI taxonomy): Bacteria > Pseudomonadati > Pseudomonadota > Betaproteobacteria > Burkholderiales > Alcaligenaceae > Paenalcaligenes > Paenalcaligenes sp. The sequence goes on along the minus strand of NZ_JASLIX010000020.1, from coordinate 3,316 downwards.
ATCACAGCGAACCAAGCCGCAGTGGTTGGCTCGCTTTGGAAGCAGACGGTCAGATCGCTTTTCACCGCCTGCATCACCCTACCTTACGCTTTAAGCTTAAAAAATAATTAGTCTAAAGCTTCGGGCACAATGGTGCGTTGGATACTGCTATCCAATGATTCATAACCAAAATAGTTAATCAATTCGTATAGCTCGGCACGGGTTTGCATGTTTTTGACTTGCCCGGCGGCGGTGCCGGTTTGTTTGAGCTCATTGTAAAATGCTTCTTGTGCTTTGGCGGCAATGCGCAAGCTGGAAACTGGCCAGATCGCCATGGCATAGCCCATTTGCTCAAACTCCTGAGCGGACGTCTGTGGGGTACGCCCAAATTCTGTCATATTCGCTAATAGCGGTGCGTCGATGGCTTCGGCAAAAGCTTTAAACTGCTCGGCATCGGTTAGGGCTTCGGGGAAAATCGCATCGGCGCCTGCTTCGACATATTGACGGGCACGGTCAATGGCAGCGTCTAAGCCTTCGGTGGCGACGGCATCGGTGCGTGCAATAATACGCAAGTCGCGACGCGCCCGTGCGGCAGCAGCGATTTTCTGTGCCATTTCCTCGGCGGTGACTAGCTGCTTGCCGTTTAGGTGACCACATTTTTTGGGTAGAACTTGGTCCTCTAGTTGTACGGCGGCGACCCCGACGTCTTCAAGCTCGCGCACCAAGCGCATGGTGTTTAAAGCCTCTCCAAAGCCTGTGTCGCCATCCACTACCAATGGAATGCGTACGGCACGAACAATGGCGCGCGCACGGTCGACCAGCTCATCCATGGTAATCAAGCCTAAATCTGGCAAGCCCAACGAGGCCGTGAGCGCACCACCGGATAAATACAAAGCATCAAACCCGGCTTGGCGGGCTAATAACGCACCGATCGGATCATACGCACCAGCAATGGAAATAAACTCTTTTTTCTGCCATTTGTCGGCTAATTGCTGTCCTAAGCCTGTGGGTGTTGGTTGCTCTAACCATACCGCAGCGGCTTCATTTCGTTGTTCCATGATTTACTCCTAAAAAATAAGGTAGGTCTAAAATCCCACTCAAAGCTGGCTGACTAAGGCCTGCCAGCTAAACTGTAAATGGCGACGCATCAGCAAAGCGGCCAGTTCAGCATCCCCTGTTTGGATGGCTTCGGTGATGCGTTGATGCTCTACCAATGCCACTTGGCCTCGCCCCTGCACATTTTGATGCTGACGTCGCAATAACACGAGCTGGGGATAAAGCTCCTGTGTTAGGGCTTTGATTAATAAAGCATTCCCACTCAAATGAGCGACCAAACTATGAAAGTCACTGTCCCCATGCTGAGGGGCATACGCCCCCACGGGGTGTAATGACATGGTGTCAGCATGCGCCGCTACCAAGCGTGCAATACGCTCTTTGCCTAGGTCATCGATGCGCTGAGCGGCTAAAAACGCGGCCTCGGATTCTAAGGCGGTTCTAAATTCGTACAGGTCTCGCGCCTCGTTCTGCGTAATCACCCGCACGCTTGCTCCCACATTGGGAGTAACCGTCACCAAGCCCATGCTCGCCAAATGGCGTAACGCCTCTCGGACTGGACCTCGGCTCACTTTGAACTGCTCTGCTAAGGCGACCTCGGCTAAACGCTCCCCCGGTTTCAGTGCCCCACATAGAATGTTTTTATAGAGATTGTCTACAATCTGCTGAGATGAGGCCCCATGCCGATTATCGTGCTTTGTCAACAATCTACCCCCTTTTCTCTTTATCATGCTGATTAAAAGCAAAAATATAGCACTATTGTCTACATAATTGAGCAAACTATGGGTAAACCCTTATTGTCTCTGTGGCACCATAACCATTCAAATAAGGTTATTAGCTACATATTGTTAACATCTTTGGATGCTACGCATCGGAGTGATTATGTTTTTAAGAAAAATGAAATCTTGGGCATCGGGCCTGTTTTTAGGGGGCGCTCTTTTACTGGCTGGGATGCCGGCTCAGGCGGCTGACAACTGGCCAAATAAGCAAATCACCTTTGTGATTGCTTTAGGTCCAGGCGGCTCAGCTGACCGTACTGCACGACTCGTAGCTCAACGCATGCAAGATGAGCTTGGGGTACCCATTCGCGCCATTAACCAACAAGGTGGCGGTGGTCACGTAGGTCATACCTATTTTATGAATATGCCCAAAGACGGCAGCTTTTTCTTGTTCACCTCTATCCACCCCTATATCAGCAGTGCGATTTTGAATAAAAACGCCAACTATAAGCTGGATGATTTTGCTTTTATTAACGGGCAGTGGACTGATACGGACTTATTTGCCTTAAACGCTAAGCTTCCTTTCCAAACCTTAGACGAGTTTATGGATGCGGTAAAAAAAGAGCCGGGTAAATACCGTGTCAGTGTTGTCCCTGGGTCTACCGGCCATATCAATACGATTTTGTTATTGGAAGCCTATGGTTTACCCGCCGACGCCGTTAATATCGTGACGTATGAGTCTGGTGGTGCAGCGCGTACTGCCGCCGCAGGGGGGCAAGTCGATATGACCGTGCTAGCCGCCGATGGCAGTATTTCCATTAAAGAGTTTATTCGTCCATTGGCCGTGGCTTCTGATGAGCGTCTCGAGGACTGGGATGCACCAACGCTAAACGAAGTATTAACGGCACGTGGTTTAGATGCGGTCACGCCTTTGGTTGGCTCGATGCGTGGTCTTGCGGCTCATGCCGAATTTAAACAAAAACACCCCGAGCGCTTTGAAAAAGTCGCGCAAGCCTATCAAAAAGTGCTCAGTGACGAGGGTTTTAAAGCCCAGCTCAAAGAGCAGCGTATTGGTTCCGACTGGCTAGGTCCAGACAAAACTACCGAGATTATCGAGAGCAACTACCAAATTCTCGAACGCTTTAAAGATCAAATCTAATTTTGTTCCCGCACAGCAAGCGGCGTGTGTCGCTTGCTGATTCTTTTTTCAAAATAAAAGCCTACTATGCAACGTATATCAACAAGCCATCTTGTTTTTTTAGTTTTGGTGAGCGCTTGCGCCGTTTATTTAAACTGGAGCGCTATTAGTGCCTCTGCCACGCTTTTTAACCTAATTATTATTGTGCCCAGTGGTGCGCTTGTCCTTGGTCTGGCGGCTTTTATTTTGCTCAACACCAAGGATTCGACCTCGGCTGATACAGATGCCACGTCCAAACAAAAACAAAGAAAAGCATTGCTTGGTGACCTTTTGCTGCTCACGGTTTTTGCGGTGTTTTGCTTAAGCCTGACTACGGTGGGTTTTGATGTCGCTACCTTTTTATTTGTTTGGCTAGGTGTGGTTTTGG
>NZ_JASLIX010000114.1:0-5494 GCF_030152715.1 Paenalcaligenes sp. | reverse complement strand
ACCCCCTTTTTTAGCAGTACTTCTTAGTAGAATGAGTGAGTAGATGCTGATGTTATTTTTGTTTAGGGGTGATCCCACCCAATGCCATCTTGGTTAGTTATTGATCCGACAATGCGAGAGAAAGCACCCTAATCTAGGGTGCTTTTTTTATGGCTTTTTGATCTAGAGGAATTTGTATTGGAGTTTGATGTGTAAAGAGGGTGTGAACAGTTCAGTAGAAATAGATTTTGATTCTAAAGGTGATGCAATGATAGGAAAAGAAAAAGCATTGACACTGAAAGAGGCCGCTGAAATCTTAGATGTATCCTACTTCACGCTTTTTAGAAGGCGGCATCAAATTGCTTTTCAGGTTCCTGGTACAAACCGTTGGCGCATTTGGCCATCAGAGCTTGCTGCAGCAACGAGAGCAGGCAATAATTTGAAGCGATTATCGTTGCGAGTCGATCAGGAGAAGTCATGGCGATCCGCAAAAATAAAGAGTCAGGGATATGGTGGGTTGATATCACCCCACCCGGTGGCCAAAGAGTTAGACGCTCTACTGGCACAAAAAACAAAAAAGAAGCGCAAGAGTACCACGATCAATTAAAAGCCGAGTTGTGGCGCATTGAAAAGTTAGGTGCAAAGCCTAAGCGCTCATTTGAAGAAGGATGTGTTCGTTTTTTGCAAGTCAGTGCTGGGCAAGCGGACTATCAAACTAAAGTGCGTCATGTAAGGTATTGGCTTGAGGTTTTTGCAGGGCGATCTCTTTGTTCTATTACGGCTGATGATATTTATGCAGGGTTACCTGTCTATCGAGAGTTTGACGATGGTCGTGAGCCAAGAAAAATATCTGAAGCCACAAAAAACCGGTATTTAGCGAGTATCCGTCGTATTTTTTCATTGGCGCATAAAGCTGACTGGATAGATAAAGTACCTAACTTAACTAACTATCGCGAGCCTGATGTAAGGGTTCGATGGATTACTAAGGAATTAGCGAAGCGATTGATAGACAACATTCATTTACCTTGGATGCGCGATGTGTGTGAGTTTGCTTTGCATACAGGTGCACGTGCTAATGAAATACTTACCTTAGAGTGGGAAAACGTAGACTTGGATGCAGGCGTTGCTTGGGTTATTAGCAGTAAAGCCAAGTCAGGTCGAGCTAGGTCCTTACCTTTAAATGCAGAAGCATTAGGTTTATTGCGTAGGCGTAAACAAAAGGGAGGGCGGTGGGTGTTTACTCGCTCAACAGGTAAACCTATTTCAGAGATAGATAGGCGTGTGTTTAATAAGGCATGTAAAAAAGTAGGAATTGTAGACTTCCGTTTTCATGACTTACGACACACATGGGCAAGTTGGCATGTACAAGCAGGTACTCCTTTATTTATCTTGAAAGAGTTAGGAGGATGGGAAACATTAGAAATGGTGCGTAAGTATGCTCACTTAGATGCGAGCCATCTGGCTGAGTATGCAGATCACGTCACGTTTAGGTCATAGTAACGCTAGAAAACAAAAAAGCCACCTAAGTGGTGGCTTTTAAGTCCTTGATTTACAAGGTGAATTCTGGCTCCCCGAACAGGGCTCGAACCTGTGACCTGCGGATTAACAGTCCGTCGCTCTACCGACTGAGCTATCGGGGAATTGCTTAAAAATCTAGTATAGCATGGTTTGAAATAAATTTGCAACTATTTTTTTCAAACCCGTTTCAAGTAACTAAATTTTTACTTGTCTTTGGGGTGGCTGTGTAGCCGTGTCCGCCAAAGAAATATAACTATAACAAGACTTTTTTAAAAGTGCAAGCCCCTAGAGCAAAAAGTTAAAAGCGGTTTAAAGGGATTTTTAAGTAGCGGTGCCCATCGTCTTCGGGCTGGGGCAGTTTGCCTGCCTGAATATTGACTTGGAGCGAAGGCAAGATCAAGCGTGGCATGCCTAATGTTGCGTCTCGCTCGGTGCGCATTTTGACGAATTCGGCTTTGCTAATGCCATCGCGCAAGTGAATGTTATGCTGTTTTTGCTCAGCTACCGTACAAGCATGTTGAGGCTCGCGGCCAGCGGGAGGGTAGTCGTGGCACATAAACAGCACCGTATCGTCGGGAAAGCTCAACAATTTTTGTACAGAGTCATACAGCTGTTCCGCATCGCCCCCTGGGAAATCGCAACGAGCTGAGCCAACATCAGGTAAAAATAGGGTGTCACCGACAAAAATACCCAAATCATGAACGTGATAGGCCATATCTGCAGGGGTGTGGCCAGGGACATGTAAGACGTCCACGGTCATATCACCGATTTTGAACTGATCGCCTGCTTTAAACAGCACGTCGAATGGCTCGCCATTGGTTTTGACGTGATCCCCCAGATGATAAATGGTTTTAAAGGTGTTTTGTACCGTAGTAATGGGGCTACCAATAGCGATTTGACCGCCAAGCTGAGATTGCAACCAGGCACCAGCAGAAAGATGGTCAGCGTGTGCATGGGTTTCGATAATCCATTGCAACTCAAGCTGGTTTGCCTTAATGTAGTCCACAAGTTTTTGTGCGGATTCGGTGCTGGTTTTAGCGGCATGCGGTTCGTAATCAAGAACGGGGTCAATGATGGCGCATTGCGCATTACCAGGAGCATGTACCACATAAGAGAATGTGGAGGTTTGCGGATCAAAAAAAGCTTCTGCGTGCGGAGTCTTCATATTTAGGTCTTCTAATATATAAAATAATAATATATAATTAAGTATAATGTCTGTAGAAACTTTTGCAACTATGTCTGTTAATACTGATCAAATCGCGCAACTCAACGAGGTCGCGACCGAGGCGGCGACACTACTTAGTCGTCTTGCTAATCCTGATCGCCTGCTTATTCTTTGCTTATTAGTAGAGGGGGAAAAAAATGTCTCTCAGATCGGCGAAGAAAGCGGCATTCAGCAGCCCACCTTATCACAACAACTTACTGTGTTGCGTAAAGATGGGTTGGTACAAACGCGCCGTAGTGGCAAATATGTGTATTACCGCCTCGAAAATTCGGATGTGTTAACGATTATGCAAACCCTTTATCAGGTGTTTTGTGCACCTCAGGAGTCAAACAAATGACCATTGATTGGGCGAATTTCACCCCATGGCAGTCGCTATTAGGCGGGGCCTTAATCGGGTTAGCCGCTGTTGTTCTTTTAGTGATAAATGGCCGCGTTTTTGGTGTTAGTGGCATTTTAAGTACGTCCGTTTTTGGGGGCGGTCAGCGCGGTTGGCGTATTGCAGCGCTTATTGGTGTGTTTGCCGCACCGTGGTTATATCTTGCGCTGGGGGGGCAGCTGCCACAGGCAAACCCCCGCTCGATCCCTGTTTTGATTATTGCAGGGCTTATTGTTGGCTTTGGTAGTAGCCTTGGCTCGGGCTGTACCAGTGGGCATGGCGTATGCGGGATCTCACGCTTATCTGTGCGTTCCATAGTCGCAACATTAAGCTTTATGGCTACAGGGTTTTTAACGGTGTATATCTTTCGCCATCTACTCGGCTTAGTTTAAGGAATACGTTCATGATGATGATTGTAGGTGGTGCGCTAGCCGGATTACTGTTTGGCTTAGGCTTGCTGATTTCTGGCTTAGCCCATCCAGATAAAGTTCAAAGCTTTTTGGATTTGGCTGGAAACTGGGATCCTTCTTTGGCTTTTGTGATGGGGGGCGCGATTGCGGTCGCTATTGTTCCCTTTACATTAGCAAAAAAAGACAAAATTCAACCCATAAGTGGTGTGCAACTGGCGCTTCCTAAGCGCACGGATATTGATAAAAAGCTGCTGATTGGCAGTGCTTTATTTGGCGTGGGTTGGGGGTTGGCAGGATATTGCCCTGGCCCTGTGTTGGTGTCTTTTGGCGCAGGCATTGGTATGGCGTGGTGGTTTTTGCCCGCCATGGTGGTCGGGATTTGGATTCAGCGCCAGTTTTTTAATAAATAAGTATTTTTTGGTTTATCTGTGTGTAGTACCTTTGGCACCTTTCGGGGTGCCTTTTTTTATCCTAAATGTGTCTCATTTTCAGGTAGGGGGGTCATATTGCTAATTTGCTCCAAAATACCACAGTCATCGGTGGTGCCTTCGTGGGCGCAGGCGTGTTGGAGCTGCTGTAACTGTTGTCGTAACTGTTGTAATTCTTGGATGCGTATATCCACATGACGCAAGTGTTCGGTGATGATTTCGGTAACGGGGTGGCAGGCGGCTTGCGGAGCATCCATAAAGGCTAGTAAGTCCCGAATTTCATCATGTGTCATGTCTAAGCTACGACAATTACGTATAAAACGTAGACGTTCTAGGTGTTGAGTGTGATATTGGCGGTAATTGCTGTGGTCACGGCGTGGTGGTGGCAGTAAGCCGATTTTTTCATAGTAGCGAATGGTTTCGGTACCACAGTTGGCGAGTTGAGCGAGTTCTCCGATTTTCATGGCTTGACCTTGTAGTGACTTTAAGGTGTTTACTTAAAGCATACAGGAAAATGAAGAGGTGTTTTATGAGTGCTTGGCCTAAATCATCATGTTGTTCCCACGACGAGGCGCATCAGCCCGAAATGGAGTCACCTGCTGCGGCAAGCTGTTGTGCGGCTCCAACGTATACGCCGTCCTCCGTTGCCCCGTTAGCGGTGCAAGCGGGACAGGAGCTGACACGGCTGCGTATTGAACAAATGGATTGCCCAGTAGAGGAGCAACTCATCCGTAAAAAACTTGAGGGTGATGCTCAGGTAATTGCGTTGCAGTTTCATTTGATGCAGCGTCAATTAGATGTATTACATACGGCTGGTTATGGTTCCCAAGTGGTGTCCGCGATCCAACGTTTAGGCATGGATCCTGTGTTGATCCAAGCTGGGGATCAGCCTAAAACGCTTAAGCCGTCTCATGGGAAAAAAACACTTGTGATGGTGATAAGTGCCGTGTTTTTGGCATTGTTGGCAGAGCTGGGCGCCTGGCTCGTATGGCCTTCTTGGATGGTGATTGTCCTGTCGGTGATAGCCATCGCATTAACGGGGGGCACGGTTTATAAAAAGGGTCTTATTGCCTTAACTAATCGTAATTTAAATATCAATGCGTTGATGAGCATCGCGGTGACTGGGGCGGTATTACTGGGGGAGTGGCCTGAAGCAGCGATGGTGATGTCACTTTTTGCGCTGGCAGAATATATCGAAGCACGCTCTTTGGATCGAGCACGCCGTGCTGTCGATGGACTATTGGCGTTGGCGCCTGATGAGGTTGAGGTTTTTGATGAGCAGGGGCACTGGCATTTACAGCCAGCTCAAACCGTAGCCGCTGGCAGTTTGGTAAAGGTTAAGCCAGGTGCTCGTATTGGTTTAGATGGCGTGGTGCAAGCGGGTTCGTCAACAGTAAACCAAGCACCGATCACGGGTGAAAGTTTACCTGTACTTAAGCAGAGCGGAGATAGGCTGTATGCGGGTTCGATTAACGGCATGGGCGAGCTGCAATACCGCACACAAGGTACTTATGATGAGAGTTTGCTAGCTCGTATTGCCATTTCAGTGCAGCAAGCA
>NZ_JASLIX010000099.1:0-3906 GCF_030152715.1 Paenalcaligenes sp. | reverse complement strand
GCCTACAGTATAACGTAGCCTTGAAATGTATCGAATCACCCCCATTTAGCTAAGCAATGTGATTAACCCACTTGTTTAGAAAGAGTCATCATGAGTCAAGTCGAACAACAAAATGCGGAAACCCTTGGTTTTCAAACAGAGGTCAAACAACTTTTACAGTTGATGATTCACTCGTTGTACTCCAATAAGGAAATTTTCCTGCGCGAGCTGGTCTCTAATGCCTCGGATGCGTGCGATAAGTTGCGCTTCGAGTCCATCGATAATCCAGATTTGCTCGAAGGCGATGGCGAGATGCGTATTCGTGTGGAGTACGATAAAGAGCAACGCACTATTACCATTTCGGATAATGGGATCGGTATGAGCCGCGACGAGGCGGTGAAAAACCTAGGTACCATTGCCCGCTCGGGAACTAAGGAGTTTTTTAGTCAACTCACCGGTGACAAGCAAAAAGATGCCCAGTTAATTGGCCAGTTTGGGGTTGGGTTTTATTCGTCGTTTATTGTGGCTGAAAAAGTTTCGGTGCTGAGCCGTCGCGCCGGTACCCCAGAAACCGAAGGGGTATTATGGGAATCTGAGGGTCAAGGGGATTTTCGTGTAGCGCCCGCCGAAAAAGCGGACCGCGGTACCGCTATTACCCTTTATTTGCGTGAAGAAGATGCTGAGTTTGCCGATGGCTGGCGCTTACGCGCTATTTTACGTCGTTATTCGGACCATATTTCTTTGCCCATTCAGATGCGCAAAGAGGATTGGGATGCTGAAAAACAAGAGCAAGTCAAATCCAATGAGTGGGAAACCGTAAACCAAGCCAATGCGCTGTGGACCCGTGCGCGCAATGACATCGAGGACGAGCAATACATTGAGTTCTACAAGCATATAGCGCACGATTTTGAAGATCCCTTGGCTTGGACCCACAACCGTGTTGAAGGGCGTACCGAGTACACGCAGCTACTTTATATTCCTAAGCGCGCTCCGTTTGATTTGTGGGACCGGGACGCAAAACGGGGTGTTAAGTTGTATGTAAAGCGCGTCTTTATTATGGACGATGCCGAGCAGCTATTACCGAATTATTTGCGTTTTGTGCGTGGGGTCATTGATTCGGCCGACTTGCCTTTAAACGTTTCACGAGAAATTCTCCAAGAGAGTCGAGATGTACGTGCCATACGTGATGGCTCCGCACGCCGAGTGCTTTCTTTGCTCGAGGACTTGGCCGAAAACGAGCCAGATAAATATACCCAGTTCTGGCAGACTTTTGGTCAAGTGCTTAAAGAGGGGGTAGGCGAGGACACCTCAAATAAAGAGCGTATTGCTGGCTTGTTACGCTTTGCCTCCACCCACAATGACAGCAGTGTGCAGGATGTGTCATTGAACGATTACATTGGGCGCATGAAAGAGGGGCAAGACAAAATCTACTACGTTACCGCTGATTCGTACGCGGCAGCTAAACATAGTCCGCACCTAGAGGTATTCCGCAAAAAGGGCATTGAAGTCTTGCTGCTGAGTGAGCGCGTGGATGAGTGGATGCTGTCTTTTCTTACCGAGTTTGATGGGAAAACATTGGTATCCGTAGCCAAAGGTGGTTTAGATTTGGCAGAGCTGGCCGATGAAGAGGAAAAACAAAAGCAAGAAAAGGTTGCTGAGGAATTCAAGCCGTTAGTGGAGCGTCTTGAGAAAACGCTAGGTGAAAAAGTGAAATCAGTACGAGTCACTGGGCGGCTGGTGGACTCGCCCGCCTGCGTGGTAGTGGATGAGCATGAAATGAGCCCACACTTGCTGCGCATGTTGCAAGCCGCCGGCCAACCTACCCCTGATGTGAAGCCCATTCTAGAGATCAATCCGGACCACCAGTTAGTGCGTCGTATTAGCGAGGTCGACGAGGCGGATTTTGAAGATTGGGCTACTTTGCTTTTAGAGCAGGCCATGCTCGCAGAGGGGGCTTTATTGGATGAGCCCGCGGCTTTTGTTCAGCGTTTGAATCGTTTGTTGCTACAACAATAGTTTCAGATATTTATATAGTGATTAAAGCGGTGCTTAGGCACCGCTTTTTTGTTGGCTGCTCACAACAAAAAGAGAGCGAATCGAATTCCATTTGCGTTTGCTAATGATAATGATTATCATTTGTCACAATTTATACATATGCTTTGTTTCACTCACAGGAGAAGCCTCATGTCTCACCCCCGTCAAACGGTGATATCGTTTCGCCAGTCTATGCTGTATACCGCCATTTGCAGTGCACTAACCATGCCGGCAATAGCACAAACCGAAGAAAATACAACAGTACAGCAGTTACAAACTATTTCTGTACAGGGGCAGGCAATCGATGGCTACCAAACGCATGAGGTGACTTCGCCTAAAATGACGGCACCGCTGTTAGACACACCGCGTACTATCAATGTGATTCCTGAAGAGGTGATTAAAGATCGCGGCGCGACCTCGCTACAAGATGTGCTGCGCACCACACCTGGCATTACGTTAGGTTCTGGCGAGGGCGGTACCCCTACGGGCGATCGTCCATTTATTCGTGGTTACGAAGCCAGCACGGACATTTTTATTGATGGGCTACGCGATTATGCGCGTGGCTCCCACGAAACCTTTAATCTAGAGTCTGTCGAAGTTATAAAAGGACCCAGCTCAGCATACACGGGGCGCGGGGGCACCGGTGGCAGCATCAACCTTGTGACCAAATCGCCTAAGCTAGAGGATTTTGCGGAAGCGACAGCTGGTGTGGGCAATGGCGGTCAACATCGCTTAACGCTGGATGGGAACTACGTGTTTTCGGACACAGGGGCCGTGCGTCTGAACCTGATGCGCACAGGGGGGGATATGCCTGGGCGTAACGAAGTAGAAATGGATCGTTGGGGGGTTGCGCCCTCTATTGCTTTCGGTTTGGGTACACCTACACGTGTGACTCTTAGCTACGCGCATATTGAAAACAAAGATACCCCAGATTGGGGGATTCCTTTCCGTAATGCGGCAAATCCAGATCGTGTCACTCCCATTAAGGTGGATCGTGATAACTACTACGGCCGTGCGGGGGTGGATTTTCGTGAAAATAAGTTTGATACCGCTACGGCACAGCTAGAGCATGATATTAATCAGCAGCTGACGGTACGTAATACTACCCGCTATGGCACGAGCTTAAACCATTACCTTTATACGCGCCCCTCATTTGATAATTGTGCCGCTGGTGCTGGCGGTTCTTGTGCTACTGAAGACGCTGGCTTGCAGTTTACCCGAGCGGACCGTATGCGCTGGCGTAAAAGTGAGTCCTTAATCAATCAGACGGATTTGTTTGGCTCCTTTACCACGGGGTCGCTAAAGCATAATTTTGCGGCTGGTTTAGAGTTCAGCAAGGAAGAAATTTATTCTAAAGCCATGGAAGGTGGCCCAGGCGGGGATACCGATTCGTTCTGGCATCCGAATCCTCATCGTCAATATAACAGCCAGATTAATTACGGCCCTAAACTAAAAGATGGCCATATCAAAACACACTCCCTGTATGTTTTTGACACGATTGAGCTAAATGATCAGTGGTCACTGAATGGGGGCGTGCGCTACGATAAGTTTAAAGTCGCTGATACAAAGAAACATATTGCTCGTGATGACAATATTTGGAGCTACCAGGCGGGGGTGGTGTATAAGCCTGCTCAAAATGGTGCTATTTATTTGTCCTACGGTACTTCAGCTAACCCAGCGGGGGAAAACTTTGGGCAGGCTGGCGGAGCCGATGGCCCAGCAGGCGGGGCACAGTTGCATGATTTAAAACCTGAGAAAAGTCGTTCTTGGGAGCTCGGTACAAAATGGGATGTGATGGACGAGCGTTTGTCGTTGACCGCGGCGGTTTTCCAGACCGATAAAACGGATGCGCGTTCTACCGATCCGGCTACGGGGGATGTCTCGCTATCTGGA
>NZ_JASLIX010000054.1:0-15791 GCF_030152715.1 Paenalcaligenes sp. | reverse complement strand
CTCTGTTTGAAAACCAAGGGTTTCCGCATTTTGTTGTTCGACTTGACTCATGATGACTCTTTCTAAACAAGTGGGTTAATCACATTGCTTAGCTAAATGGGGGTGATTCGATACATTTCAAGGCTACGTTATACTGTAGGCCTCAATGGGTAGCTGCAACAACAATAACAAGCGCACCCTCCTATCCCTCTTGATTCATCCATAAAACCATGAAACAGGTCATTCAAGAACAAAACGCGCGCCCCATTAAAATCTGGACTCATGACATTGATCCAGCTGCACTCGAGCAATTAAAAAACATCTCTAAACTCCCCTTTGTTCATAGCCATGGGGTTGTCGCCATGCCGGATGTACACGTAGGTATTGGTGCCACCGTGGGCAGCGTGATTGCAACGGATAGCGCCGTAATTCCGGCGGCCGTTGGTGTGGATATTGGCTGTGGCATCAATGCGGTGCGCCTCTCACTCAAAGCCACTGATCTGCCTGACAACCTCGCCCCTATCCGCCACCAAATTGAACGTGATGTGCCTTTAGGAGCAGGAGGCGCGCACAAACATAAGAACATGCCAAAATTTGATCCCGAGCTGGCACAGCGCCTTCAGCAAATCACCACCAAACACCCGCGCTTAGAAAAAAATAACGCCCAAAAACAAATCGGAACGCTAGGTTCAGGCAATCACTTTATTGAAATCTGCTTAGATCAAAATGACGATGTCTGGGTCATGCTGCACTCAGGCTCACGTGGCATTGGCAATCTGATTGGACGCTACTTTATCGAAAAAGCTAAAAAGCGCATGGAAGCATTTGGTATCCAGCTCCCTGACAATGATTTAGCTTACCTACCCGATGACAGCGATGATTTTAAAGACTACGTAGAAGCAGTCCAATGGGCTCAAGATTACGCTTTTGAAAACCGACGTGTCATGATGGAAAAAACCATCGCCGCCATGCGCCGTCATATAAAAAAACCGTTTCAAATCACCCAAGAAGCCATTAACTGCCATCATAATTACGTCGAGCAAGAGAAACATTTTGGCCGCAAATTGTGGGTGACTCGCAAAGGGGCCATTCGTGCTCGCGAGGGCGATCTGGGTGTCATTCCAGGCAGCATGGGGCAGCGCAGCTACATTGTACGTGGCAAGGGGAATCTTGACTCCTATTGCTCTTGTGCCCATGGGGCGGGGCGTAAATTTAGCCGTAGTGCTGCACGCAAACATTTTTCTGTAGACGATTTACGCGCACAAACCGAAGGCGTGGAATGCCGCAAAGACGCCGCCGTCCTTGATGAGCTGCCAGCCGCCTACAAAAACATTGACGAGGTCATGGATAATCAAAAAGACCTCGTCGAAGTGCTACATGTTTTAAAACAAGTGGTATGTGTTAAGGGCGCTTAAAAATCCACTGTCATGCCAACAAAATAACGGCGACCATCTACCGCATGTGCCTGTGGAATATAATGGCCGTGGCATCACTATTTATATCGTCTTGGGTGATAAGCACATACTTAAATACTTAAGTAGTAACATGGATAATGCGTTTGCTGAGGAAACGGCTTCACGCAGTTGAACGAAAGTATCGAGGTCTACTACTTGAAGAGAGTCAACACCTAAGCTGTTTTATACAACTAATTGTTGCGCTAACAAAGGGTCCAGCCCTAGTTTTAGCTTTCAGCTGCCAGAGCCTCACTAAACAAGTCTCAATAGGCAGGACTGCTGCTACTTAAGGCAGCAATGATATGTAGTTGAGCCTCGTCATTAACCCAGCAAGCGGTGCCCAACGACCTGAAAAGGGTGTCGATAGTTGAATGCAGAGTAGAAGATACGGTTAATCGAGTATAAAGCCCTACACATCCAGTGTCCACGAATACAGCCGTGTTCGGCATTACACATCCGATAGAAGTGGCGGAAAAGGCGCTGCTTAAGAAGTGAAATGGTTGTTGGGTAGCGATTGAGCGCCGAGGGCTAGAGCTGACCGAGCCTAACAGAATTTATCGAATGCACGTGATTGGCTGGATGCCCATCAGCAGATGAATAATGTGCAGCAATGGAGCAAGTTGAATGCGCAGTTTCATAACTGTCTATATACACCTTCAATAAGGTAAGTTAATTTGTAAACACGTGACCGAAGCGGCTGAACATGAACGCTCTTATCAGGCACATTTGAAAATGCTAACAGCCTATAAAGACGGTTATGCAACCCGTGCTGCGAACTTGTTACATAAGGTAACCCTCAGGAACGTCCCACATCATGCATTAAGCCTGTTTGAAATACAGGTGTACTCTGCATGCATCGACAGGATCAGCCCTCAATATGCTGTTGACGTATTGGATGTGAATCCCACTGGCAAATAAGAGTTCAATAATGCGAGGAAATACCATTGGCCAATAATGAGCAAAGACCAAGCAGGCATCGATCAAGTTTAGCAGTCCATCACCGCGGCGCCAATGAAGCGTACCTAGAGTCGCTCAACCTTATCAAAACTATTCATATACTTACTAAGCGACCAAATGCAATGCCCCATTAAGATAATCCGCCCACCCAGATTGGCGCAAAGTGTCTGCAGTTAGATATGCACAAAATTGGTATAAGTAAGGCCTGATTACTGATCTTTGCCCAGCATAACAGCCTTGAAATACAGTCATTGCACTTAAGGGTAAATCCAAATAGGAATGCCTTCAAAAAATGGCAGGCACAAAAAGACACAGCGCACATTAAGGATAACCGCACCATACGCACAAAGGTAGTGGTGGGTGATGCAGAAAGCAAAATGGCGTGTAGAACATTCTACACGCCATTTTGTCCTGTTGCTAATTGCTTACAGACCCAGCTCGTCTGCAATATAACGTGCAATGGGTATAGCACCTGTTGCAGCAGGAGACGGCGCATTCAAAATAGCGGTAAGGCCGCCTGAATGATTAATCAAAAAGTCATCCACTAAGGAACCATCGGGGCGTACGGCTTGAGCGCGGTTAGCGCTGCGGTAAACACGTAGGTCAGACAAGATCACAGAGGGACAATACTTACGCACAGCATCCAGATAGACTTGCTTGAACAATGAGCTTTTAAGCTCATTCCAGACGGCACGTGGGTGTTTGGCTAACATTTTCCACAGACCAGAGTAGCTCAAGGCAGACCACGCGTCGCGCATGTCTACACTGAAATGACTGTATTTTTCTCGCGCCAAGGCCAAAACAGCGTTGGGGCCTACGGTGATAGTGCCATCAATCATAGGTGTAAGGTGTACTCCTAAAAATGGCAAGGTGGGGTCGGGTACGGGGTAAATCAGACTGTGTACAACGTTGTTTAGGTGTGGTGGCAACACAAAGTATTCGCCACGAAACGGCAAAATCCTAATGCCTGGGTCCAGGCCCAGCATGCGGGCAACGCGGTCCGAAGCTAACCCCGTACACGCAATAATGTGCCCTACTTTGATATGCTGATTACCGGCTTGTACACTGTAGGCCGAACCCACTTGGGAGACGGATGTCACCGGGGCGTTAAGCAGCACCGTGCTGCCCGCGTTTTCTACATCGGCCAGTAAAGCTTTGGTGATGCTCGCGTAGTCAGTAATGGCAGTTTCTGGAATACGTAGTGCGGCCAACCCAGTAATCGCGGGCTCTAACCTACCTAAGTCAGCTTGGGTAAGTTGTTCGGTGTGCACCTCGTTTTCGATGGCGCGCTGCTCAAGCTTGTACAGATTTTCTTGTTCTTGAGGTGTCGTTGCTACCAACAGTTTGCCGCGAGCTTCATAGCCAATATTACGGGCTGCACAGAAGGCTTTGATTTCACCTAACCCTTCTCGACAAAAACGCGTTTTTAAGCTACCGGGGGTGTAGTACACCCCAGAGTGCACTACGCCACTGTTGCGGCCTGTTTGGTGAAACGCCGGTTTGGCTTCTTTCTCGGCCACCAACACTCGGACTTGGGGGCGGCGTTTGACGATTTCAGCAGCCAGCGCAGATCCAACAATGCCTGCGCCAATAATGAGGTAATCGTATTTCATAGGTGGGAGATTCCTGTGACATTCTTTGTGCTTAGCTTTGGCCGCGCATGGATTCCCAACGTCGTCGTGTGGGCTGCATGTGTTCTACGACAAGATGGGCCAAGGTGGTGCGGTCTTGCTGCTCAATGGCATTTACCATGGCTGCGTGCTCAGAAGTCGCTTGTTCTAACCACTGTCTATCGGTCATACCGTAAGAGCGTATGGGGTTAGATGCCTCGGTGTAAAAAGCAATGGCTTTGCACAGGGTTTCATTGCCGCACAGTGCAAAGATCTGGCGATGGAACTCATCATTCATTTGATGAATAAGCCGAGGATTCGCCCCAACCGATACGGCTGCTGCGTACTGTATGTGTAACGTTTTCAATGCATCTAACTTGGCAGCAGGCACAGGAAACGGCATGATCATGACGGCTTCTTTTTGCAGTAAAGCGCGCAGGTGGTACAGCTCTTCTACTTCTTGAGTTGTGAAGTCTTTAACGCGGGCAGAACGAGAACGTGGTTTCACCACGATTTGGCGCGCCACCAGTTCTTGAATGGCGGCGCGCACAACATGACGTTTGGCGTCAAAGCGTGCCATCAACATGTCTTCAATCAACTCTTGATGAGGCCGCAGATGGCCGAAAATAATATCGGCCTCCAGTTCTTGGACGATTAGCTCTACAGAAGATGGGGCAGGGGTTTCAGTACTCATCGGACAATCAATTCCAGCGTCGAGGGTTGGTTCCAGATCCAGCCGTGTGGTGTGCGATGCAGTTCAGGAAAATGTCCTGGCACGACAATGTCGGCGTTATCGGCGATCCACTGCAGTGTTTTACTGGATTGGCGGCCTGGGTCATATTCATTAGCAGCCGACAGTGTAACCAGTTCGCGGTAGGTTTTACAGGCATCGCCCGCTAAGACTACACGTTTATTTTCTGGGTTTACAAAGTGCAATAGATAGCTGCCTGTGGTATGACCGGGGGCTTGTCTATAGAACAGGCCGGAGGCCAGCTCACCTTCAGGCTCGTGGATGAGTTGCAGGTTTTGGCGCTGCAGGTATTCGTTCATGCCCTGACTGCCAAACACATCTTCAGAGGGAGGATGTTGGGAATAGGCCCATTCGGCCGAGCTGACGTAAATGGTGGCGTTAGGAAATAGATCAATGTTGTTGATGTGATCGAAATGCAAGTGCGACAAAAACACTGTTTTGATATCAGCAGGTCTAAGGTTGCGTTCTGCTAACGCACTCAACAACAGCAGTCGGGTGGAGTGATGGCCGGTATCAAACAAGATAGGGCTGTGGCCATCTACATTGACTAACACCACAGCCGAAAAACCAAAGAATCCACCTTTAAAACTGAGACAATTTCCTTCAACAAGAATGTCATGTTGCACAGTCATTTGCTCTCCTTATTATGATGACTTACCAATTATCAATATTACTATCAATATCTATATATTTACTCTAGATTTTGTCTATTTTAGGGTTTATTCTAATATATACATTGCATTTAAAGCATATTACACTACGATTCATATTATCAATAATATTATTAATAATATTAAAGATCGACTTTCCATACAACGGAGGAACCATGAACGCCTATAAAAGCATGGTCGCAGGTGCAGCATTGGCCCTAGCCTGCGCCACTACATATGCAGCAACAACGTGGCAGATGGCCACCCCTTATCCTGATGTTAACTTCCACACTCAAAACATCCAGCAGTTTGCTAAAGATGTGGAAACTGCCACAAACGGCGAGCTGAAAATCAATGTGCACCCCGCGGGTTCATTGATCAAGCACCAGGAAATCAAAAATGCGGTTCGTTCGCGACAGATAGAAATGGGTGAGTTCATCATTTCTAATTTGGCGAATGAGAACCCTATGTTCGCGTTGGACTCCATACCATTTGTAGCGGTCTCTTTTGATGACGCAGCCAAGATGTACGTGGTGTCCAAGCCTGAACTGGAGCGCCTGTTGGGTCGCCAAAATCTGAAAGTATTGTTCTCGGTAGCGTGGCCTCCACAAGGGCTGTACACTGATCGCCCTATCGAAAAGATAGAAGATCTGAAAGGTATTAAAATGCGCGCGTACAGCCCGCAAACCGAACGCCTAGCACAATTGGCGGGTGCGGTGCCTACACAAGTAGAAGTGCCTGATTTAGCACAAGCATTTACCACAGGCCGTGTGAACGCGATGATTACGTCCACTTCTACTGGTGTGAACACCACGGCGTGGGACTACCTGACGCACTTCTATGATGTGGCGGCATTCTTGCCTAAGAACATTGTGGTGGTGAACCAGCGTGTGTTTGATGGCTTGGATGAAGCCACTCAGAAAGCGGTGTTAGATGCGGCTGCTGCTGCAGAAAAACGCGGTTGGGAAATGGCTGAAGCCGATCACATTGCACAGCGTAATGTATTGGAACAGCACGGTATCAAAGTGAGTGCAGGCTCTGATGAGCTGAATGCTGCCCTACATAAAGTGGGTGAGCAGATGGCAGCAGAGTGGGCGAAAGAAGCCGGCGACGAAGGTGAAGTCGTGCTTGAGGCTTACCGCGCAAACTAACTTCTGACTGTAATTCGCCAGCGCAGTAATTCCTGCGCTGGCACCTTGATGTGGGCAAACTGCCATGCGCAAAATCTTGGATGGCCTTTATACGATCAGTACAGGTTTAGCCGCACTGTCGTTGGCGAGCATAGCCGCTATTGTTTTTGGTCAGGTGATCTTCAATACGATCGATTACGTGGCTCTTCGTTTCTTTGATCAGAGTTTTGGCTTGCTGATCCCTTCCTATTCGCTGTTTTCAGGTTATGCACTGGGTTTTGCCACGTTTTTATCCTTGGGTTTGGGGTTACGCAAAGCCGTACATATACGGGTGACCTTGCTGGAGTCCAAGCTGCCTTCTCCTATACGTAGAGGCACACTGACCATCATCGCGCTGTTAGGGGTAATGATGGGTGTGTTGTTTACCTATAGCTTGGGTGTATTGGCCTACGAGTCCTTTTTGTGGGGCGACCGTGCCAGCGGTTTAGTCAAAGTGCCTTTGTGGATACCGCAAAGCGTGTTGTGTGTGGGGTCGGCTGTCTTTTTGGTCACGGCACTGGACACCCTGCAGGAAATTATACGTACAGGTCACAGCGATGCGCTGGCGGCGGATTCGGTTGCTGAGGAGGCGCTGTAATGTCTGATGTAACCATGTCATTGATTATGATGGGCGTGCTGTTGGGCTGCCTAGCCATAGGACTGTGGGTGTCTATAGCACTGTTTGTGACAGGCATAGTGGGCATACTGCTGTTTTCCAATGCCCCTATTGTGAGTGTGTTAGCAACCAATATTTGGAGTTCGTCAGCAGAATGGTCACTTGCGGCCTTGCCCTTGTTTATCTGGATGGGTGAAATTCTATTTCGCTCACGCATGTCGCAAGACTTGTTTTCAGGGTTAGCACCGTGGATGCGGTCGCTACCGGGTGGTTTAGGGCATGTGGGAATTTTAGCGTCAGGAATTTTTGCGGCGGTAAGTGGTTCGTCGGCGGCAACATGCGCCACAGTGGCCAAGGTCGCTGTGCCTGAACTCAAACAGCGTGGCTACGATGAAAGCTTGATTTTGGGAACGATTGCAGGCTCTGGCACCTTAGGCTTGTTAATACCACCCTCCATTATTTTGATTGTGTACGGTGTGGCTGCCGAGCTGTCCATCGCCCGCTTATTTATCGCTGGTGTGGTGCCCGGTGTATTGGTGATCTTGCTGTTCATGACCTATGTCGCCATTTGGTCTACCAAGAATAAAGACAAAGTACCGGCCAAAGATCCGCCCATGAGCTTTGCTCAAAAAATGAAAGCCACGCGTACGTTGTTACCCGTGACGCTGCTCATTTTGGGTGTGATTGGCTCTATTTATTCTGGTTTGGCTAGCCCAACCGATTCGGCTGCTGTGGGTGTAGTGACTGCATTGCTGCTGAGCTGGGTTTTTGGTGATTTGAACTGGAAAACCTTCAAAGACGGTCTGGTCGCTGCCACCTTGTCATCGTCCATGATTGCGTTGATTTTGGCAGGTTCGGCGTTCTTGACCATTGCGATGGGCTATTCCAACCTGCCTATGAATTTGGCACGCTGGATTGGTAATTTGGGCTTGAATAACTACGCGCTGTTGGCGGCATTAACGGTGTTCTTTATGGTACTAGGTTGCTTCCTAGATGGTATTTCCATCGTGGTGTTGACCAGCGCAGTGCTGCTGCCAGCAGTGCAGGCCGCAGGTTTAGACCCAATTTGGTTTGGCGTGTACTTGGTACTGGTCGTGGAAATGGGGCAATTAACCCCACCAGTAGGTTTAAATTTGTTTGTACTTCAAGGTATGACGGGCAAAGATATTTTATTCTTATCCAAAGCGGCATTGCCATTCTTCTTAATGTTACTGCTAACAATCTTGCTGGTGGTGATGGTGCCTGACATTGTATTGGGCTTGCCCAAAATGATGTACGGTTAATTAGCATCAAACCACCTATTAAATGGTCTATGCCCCTGATAAATTTGTGGTCCAGCTATTATGTAAGCGATAGCTAACTTTTTCGTGACTACACGATAGCCATAGAGATTTCCTAATTATAATGGGTATGGGAGCTGTTTATCATGGATATCGTAACTAACCTGTCACAGAGCAAGAGAATAGGAACCAAAAGTAGAAAGCTTCATAAAACACAGCAGAGTAAAAGACAACGATAAAACGATTACAACCTCGCAAGCTTAAGCAAATTTTGCAAGCCGTAATATCCGACTCTATCCTGTTAGTTTTGCTGCTCTTGCAGTTCTCCTCATATGGGGGCTTTAAGATCAGTGTCAGGCTGATCACAATGCGTTAACTCTATCTACCTAATACCTGGTGTAAGTAAGCACAATAGATTATTTTCGGGGTTAGGAAAATGTACTACCACGAACATCACCAGCACCTGTTTTTTACACTAGCTGGGGTTACGTACACCGTACTTTTTAACTCCTCTGAGGGCCTACACGTTTTACCGTTGTGCGATGTATTCCTGTCGCACGGCTAAGCTCACTAATCGACGCGGCCCCTAAGGCAAATGTACTCAACGCTTGTAACAGCGCTAAACCCCTCGCTAGGCTTTGTGATTTTTTATAGGAAGGGCTGCGCATCTCTTAATCACGACGCCGAGGCCACCCGTAATTTTCTCCTAGGGGCAAATCATGAAGCTCACGTTCAATATCTCGTACGCATTCATGCAGGTAGCCCAAGTAGCGTTCTGCAGCTTTAATAGGGGTCATCGCACGACGAAAAAACATGATATTAATCGCTCCGACAACACGATTACGCCAACAAACAGGTGAGGCGATAGCACTAATATTCGGCTCTGTGCCCCCTGCGGACTCTGCATATCCCCGCGCTCGTGCAATTTGAATACTTTGCATCAACTGAGCATAATGGTCTTCTTGTGTGAGCGGCTCATTCGTCACTAGCTCTGTTAAGTTAAGAATTCGTTGGCGGCTATCGTCCGACACCATGCTTAAAATAGCAATACCTAAGGCGGAGTGTAGTAAAGGGCGAGCCTTACCAATCATTCCTCGGTTGACCGACATAGGGCTAAACCGGTGCGTAGACTCCTGAATCACAATATGGCCACCCGTAAACGTCGCAAAATCACTGGGCCATTGTACTTGGGACAACAACCTCCCCAAATAAGGACTAATCACTTGGGCGATCCAGTCCTCATCTTTGACTCCATCGGCTATGCTACGAATACGAGTCGTTAAACAATAATGGCTGTCTCCAGGCCGGCAATGAACATAGCCGTTGGCTTCTAGGGTATGTAGTAAGCGGTAAACAGTAGCACGATGAATTCCTGTTCGCTTGGCAAGCTCACCTGGACTCGCCCACCCTATCTCGCCAAGCACTCGAATTAACTCAAGCCCACGCTCTAAAGCGCGGACTCGAGGATAAATAGACTCTTGATCTTGCTCTATCATTCTAAGCTGGCTGGATATAGTTTTAAGAGTTCTGGACTTGGCTTTCGATAGTGCCATTGACGACCTGCATGCAGACCCGTCAATTTATGTAAGCGAGCTAACATTTCTGCATACATCAGCGGGGCTCCAACACCATCTAAAATACTAACCCCATCCACCTCAAAAACATCATTAGCTGCTAGAACTTCAGCAACCAGCCCCTCAGCAGGGATAATTAAATCCGCGCCTTCCTTAATGGCTCGCCTTGCTGTATGTAAAAATGCTTCAATATAGTCCGAGGGATTTAAAAATACAGCATCCATTTCCCGCTCGGGCAGTTGTGGCTCAATTACATAGATGCCACTCACTCTCCCCTCAAACTGATGACGATGCATCGCATTTTTCAAAAACCACAAGTTTTCATCATTTAAAGTCACCAGACCAATTTTTGTTGCCATAGAGCAGCTGATCAATACAGTGCTTTCAGGCATAGAGATCACAGGGATATCGACTAAAGATCGGCACTCTCGCAATAGTGGCTCCGTATAGGTACCGATGACAAAAGCATCATAGCCTTCTTGCTCAGCCCGATATACATTATGCAAAAGCTGCCCACTCATTGCTTTATGGTATGCGTAAGGCACGCGCATGACCTCGCTCGGTGACATGCCATGCCACATTTGCTCCGGTACGCCGTGCAAATGAATCTCTGTGCCAGGCGATGCTACTTTAGCATAATGTTTCGCTAACGAAGCCTTATAAACGGGATAGTTTTCTAAGTCCACACTGGACTGATGCCAAATTTTCACCTCTCTCTCCTCTACATGGCTAAACCATGTAATACCCACCATTCACATCTAAAGTTGTACCTGTTACATAACCAGCTTGCTCTGATAGCAAATAGGCAATCGCAGCAGCAACCTCTTCAGCCTGTCCAATTCGAGCTAAGGGAACAAGCTCCACAGCCTGCTCATCATTCTCTGGCTTCACCCCCACGCGTAACATAGGTGTTTCAATTAGCCCCGGCGCAACAATATTGGCAGTCACATTCAAAGGTGCTAACTCACGGGCCAAGGCTTTTGTAAAGCCAATTACCGCGGCTTTACTTGCCACATAGGCGGTACAAGACTGATACCCCCCTAATTGAGCGGCGGTAGATGCTAAATTAACCACACGCCCATGCTGAATAGCACGCCCCTTAATATGCGCCATGAACTCTCGACTCAAGGCATAAGTACCATATGTATTCACCGCAAAAACCTTCTCCCAAAGATCAGGAGTGGTGTCATATAACAACAACCGGCCCCCATTTTCAGAAAAAGGGGAAATCGCTGCCGTATTAACTAAACAGGACAAAAACAACTGACGCTCTGTTAAATTAAGAAACATATTCTGTACGGCAGAATAATCACTAATGTCTAAGGCCTCATAATGCACTACCGCGTCCCCAATGGACTCCGCCACCTCAGCAAGCAAGGACAAGTTTTGATCCGCTAAAACCAACTCATATCCTTGCTCCGCTAGTAATCTCGCCGTAGCTGCACCAATACCTCGACCTGAGCCTACGACTAAAACTCGTCTTTTACTCATTGCTCTACCTTTACTAGGAACTTAAAAGGCTAGGTAGCCATAATGTAATAATAGGGAAGCATACTAATAAAGTGATGCGCACTAAGTCAGCCAACAAAAAGGGCACTACACCACGGAAAATCGTCGCTAGCTCTAAGCGCTCCCCAACAACGCTACGCATAACAAAAACATTCATTCCCAATGGTGGTGTGATCATGCCAATTTCTACCAAGGATAAAGTCACTACACCCCACCAAATCAGGTCATACCCCATCCCTAAAATTAACGGTACAACTAGTGGCGTAGTAACTAAAACGGCGGCCAATGTATCAAATACTGTCCCAAGTAATAGATAAATCAAAACCAGAGCAAGTAGAATTAACCAGTGGGGCGTTGTTTCTAAATTCACTAGATCTAATATCAGGCTTGCCACATCGCTAAAACTCATAAAGCTAGCAAAGATATTGGCTCCCATAAAAATCACATAGATCGCACCCGAATTAATTGCTGTATCAATTAATGATTCTTTAAATTTAACCCACGTGAAGTCGGGCGAAGTCACTGCAAAAAAGAAAGCGAGAATAGCCCCTACTGATGCGGCCTCTTGTGTCGTGAAAATTCCACCATATAACCCACCCAGCACTAACAAAAACAGTAGCGTAGGACGCCAAGCCTGAATTAGCGCCTTACGTGCATAGGGCCAATCAAACTTATCCACGTTAGGAGCAAGCTCTGGTTTTAGGCGCACGGCGATCATGATCGCAATCACATACATACTCAAGGCAAGTAGCCCTGGTAATAACGCTGCCTGAAAAGCGACCTGAATGGACTCTTCAACCACCACACAGTAAACAATTAATACGACGGAAGGTGGTATTAAAGCCCCTAATGTTCCCCCTGCCGCTATACAGCCAGCAGCAAGACTATGAGCATAATTACGCTTTTCCATTTCCGCAAAAGCCACTTTGCCAAAAGTAGCCGTCGTAGCAATCGATGAGCCACTAATAGCCCCAAACCCACCACATCCCGATACGGAGGCAATGGCCAAACCACCACGAGTTGAACCTACTAAAGCGGTACCAGCTTTAAAAATATCACCAGATAACCCTGCCCATGTCGCAAAATTCCCCATTAACAGAAATAAGGGAATCGCGGCCATATCGATACTTGTTAATGCTCTGCCGACTTCATTTTGCGCAATAACTAACGCCTGCTCTGCTCCTAAAGTCAAAGCTAAGCTTGCCACGCCTAATAAAGCTAACGCCACACCGATTGGCACTTGAGCAGCAATGAGGATATATAAAGCTAAAAACCCAATTCCGGCTTGGGTGCTAGGACTTGTATCTTCGTTTAAATACAGTACAAGCAATAGAGCCGCTAAAGCAAAAGCACCGATAATGACACTTAAACTACGCCAAAAGCCTGGCACAGCATAAGCCTTAGTTGCAAAGAGACGTCCCCATTGAGCGATATGCCTTATAACTGCTAATAACGCGCCTATCGACATAACAACGCAAGCCGTTACCCACAGTCCTGTGGTGGACCAGCCTACAACCATGGTTTTTTCCCCATACTCGTAAGCATCCCAAGCACGGAATCCTAAAACCACCGCTAGCCCAACAAAAACAACGACCTCACTTAATGCACAAATAAGCTGAACACCTAACTGGTTGTCTCCTGCCACTTTCCGCATCACATCAACACGGATGTTACGGCGCTGCAAAAAAACCAGGCTCATCAAACCCGCAATAATAATGGCCATAAATAGACCACTCAGCTCAAACAATCCTCGAACGGTATAAGAGCTAAAAGCGCGTAATGCAATGTCCACTAAGGTGGCAGCAGCCAGCACAATCAAGCCAACTAAGACGATGATGGCTAAAAAAAGGCTCAAACGCATTAAAGCGGAGCCATTCCCTTCAAGCACCAAGCGCCGTAAGCGCTCGGTGTTCTCCTGTATTACTTTCATTGTTTAGCTCGTACATCTGCAATCGTCTGGGTATATACTTCCCAAACACGCTCACCTTCAGGGATAGTAGTGATCCATTTTTGTACTACGGGTGCAACAGCGGCTTTCCAACGATCAATGTCCTCTTCACTTGGCGTGATGATAACGTGATCATCACGCTTAAGTAGCTCTTGCTTTAATCGCTCATTCTCATTACCCAAACCCTCTGACCATCGTGCTACAAAATTTTTGCCGCCATGCTTCTGTAAAGAGGCTTTAGCTGCCTCGGGTAAACGGTCAAATTTTTTCTTATTAATAACAACAAAGACTGAGCTTGACCCTAATGGCGCATCAATGTGCCATTTAACAAAGTCCAAAACTTGCCAAGTAAATACAGCATTCCAATCGTTTAAACTACCCGTTAATGTACGCTTAGATAAATTTTCTGCCGTTTGCGGCACGGGCAAACCAACAGGGATAATACCTAACGCCTCAACTGAAGCGGATGCCAAGGGTCCAGCGGCACGAATACGCTCCCCTTTAAAATCATCAAGACTTTTTATCTCTTTGACAGAGTGTGCCGTCAGAATCCCAGAGGAAACCATTCCAAACACATACACATCATCAAAGCCATCCATCAGCCCATTTTCATATAAAGCCCACACACCTGATGAGGCCTCAAGAAGCGTCTTTGCCTCAAATGGAATCTCAGGAATATCCGCCACTTTAAAACGTCCTGGAGTATAACCAGTAACTCCCCATGCCATATCAACGAGACCTCGACGTACAGCGTCAAATGAGTCTTCGGCTTTTACTAAACTTCCACCCGAGTACATTTGAATTTTAAGTGTGCCCTCGGCGTCTGCCTCAATGTCTTTAAACAAGGGCTCAAACATCCCTTTAGTTAAATAGGCTGTAGGCCCCGCAAAGTTAGAAAACTTCAGTACAGTCGGCTTCGTAGCCAGCGCTGGCCCACTAAATCCAACCACCAATGCACCAATACAAGCAGCGACAAAGCGTTTCATGTACACCATCTCCAATTTAAATGCAGTTATCTACCCTAACTGAACCCTTCAATCAGGGAAATAAAATGACTAGGTCTTATAACTCTTAGATTACACACCTCAGAGAAAGCGGTTAACAACAAAAAAAAACAAGACGTTCAACACATGAACAAGCACCTAGAGTTAACCCTAACTTTTTTTCCATTAGTTAGACAGAAACCCCAAAAAGTTTGTAGAGTGAACACGTGCAGAGCGTGGGCAATACCGTGGCGACGCTTTGTTCTTTATCAGCAAATCTTTCTTGCTTATTTTTCCCACTGCCCATATAATTACGTCTTTAGCTGCTACCAAACACATGCAGTACGTGCCCAAGTGGTGGAATTGGTAGACGCGTCGGACTCAAAATCCGATCCCGAGAGGGGTGCCGGTTCGATTCCGGCCTTGGGCACCACCGAATACAAAAAAGACCGCTTTTGCGGTCTTTTTTATGTGGTTTTTGGGTTAGTTAAATAAATGATAAGCCGCTGTAGCATTTGATCGCAACGCGCTAGTTGCTCTATGCTGACGAACTCGTCTGGTTTGTGACCTTGGTCCATACTCCCAGGCCCACACACCACCGTGGGGATCCCTGCTTGATGAAAAAGCCCGCCCTCTGTACCAAAAGCCACTGTCCCGAATTCCTCAGATTCACATAAGCTTGCGATTAAAGCCGCCACTTCGCTATCTTTAGCCGTAACCAATCCTGGGTAAGCGCTTAACTCTTCTAGCACAATATGCGTGTCAGCTTGAACGGCGCGCATTTTGGGTAAAAGCTCTTGTTCGGCATAGGTTTGTAAAGTGTGCGCTACCGTTTTTGCATCAAAATCAGGTAACGCTCGTACCTCAAAATCAAACTCACACTCCTCTGGCACAATATTCAACGCGCGCCCACCCTGGATCAATCCAGTTTGAATGGTGGAAAATGGGGGATCAAATCGCGAATCGTGATATTGCGGCTGCGCCTGCTCGGCTGCTATCTCTCCTAGTTTTCCAATAAGCTGAGCGGCATATTCAATCGCATTTACCCCATACGGCGCATAGGCCGAGTGACACGCCGCCCCTTTTACTTGGCAGCGCATGGCTAATTTAGCCTTGTGTCCCAATACAGGCTTTAACTGCGTAGGCTCACCAATCAAGCACATTTTAAAAGCTAGATCACGCTGGGCTAAGTTTGCTAGCATGGGGCGAACACCCAAACAGCCCACCTCTTCATCATAAGAAAAAGCCAAATGCACCGGCCATCGCAACGAGCTCTGTTTCAAATCGGGCACTGCTGCAAGCACACACGCG